>DASTDT010000246.1:0-3085 GCA_035710225.1 Sphingomicrobium sp. | reverse complement strand
TTGAACTGGCTGTTCTGGCAGATGGGCGCGGCCCCGCTGCTGGGCGGCGGTTTCGGCCATTTCTTCGCTTATGCGCCCGAGCGGTTCGATTATGCACTCGACCGCTTCGCGATGGAGGCAAAGCGCCAGCTCGACCTCATCGACAAGCGGCTTGCCGAGGGACCCTATCTGGCGGGTCGGGACTATTCGATCGCCGACATCGCCGCCTGGCCCTGGTACGGCCAGCTTGCGCTCGGGCGGGTCTATGAAGGCGCCGACATCTTCCTCGACGTCAAAGGCTATCCGCGACTTATGGAATGGGCCGAGCGCATCGCCGAACGGCCGGCGGTCAGGCGCGGCGCCATCGTCAACAAGAGCGGCGTACTCGACGAGCGCCATTCGGCCGCCGACATCGACCGAGTGCTGGAAGCCGGTTGAGCCGTCAGCACCAGCTCGCCTTGCGGCCGATATAGCGGGCGGCGAGCCCTGCGGAGCGCATGTCGGCGGCGATCGACTGGCGGCTGCCGTCGGCCCGAGCCCGCCACAGCGTGCGTAGCTCGCGGCCATAGCGGTCGGTCATGTCGTCGATTCGCGCGGTCATTATGAACGGCCCTTCGTTGAGCAAAGAGCGGAGCTTCGCGGTCGAACGGGCCGCGAGGTCTCGTTCGGCCTGGCACTGGCCCGCGACCTCGGGCGCGTCGATGCCGACGATCCGGATTCGGCGCCGGCCGAGCCGGAACGTGTCGCCGTCGACGACGCACTTCGCCGTCCGCTCCTCCCGGCACAGAGTGAAGCGTCCAGCGACCCTTTCGGGCGCTGCCGAAAGGAAGGCGGGCGGCTCGATCAGGGCCGGGTCGAGGGTCGGCCAGACGAGCAGCAGCGTCGCCGCCAGCAGGAGGGTCCGCGCCGTGCCGGTCGATCGGCGACCGCGGCGCGGGCGGTCCGGCCAAAAGCGCAGCGGTGCCCGCGGTGGACTGGAAAAGGATCGGCCGCGCCTAAGTCGCATGATGCGACGCGCCTAGGCGATTTTGCGTCCGGGTACGCAAAAAATCGCGGCGGACGAATCCATTCCGGCACCTGTGCGTTATTGCCGCATGACCAGTATGGCGATCAGTGGCGCCTGGTATCTCCCGGCGCGCAAAGAGCTCCAGCTCCTGTTCCGGAGTGGCCGACGTTATTGCTATTCCGGGGTCCCGGCGGTGGTCGCCGAGCGGTTTTCCGCGGCGCCCTCCAAGGGCCAGTTCTTCAACCGCGAGATCCGCAACCACTATCGCTGCCGCGAGTTCGAGGCCGAGCTTTCCCAGGCTGCCTGACCGCCGCTAGGCTGGCGACGATGATTCGGCCGTCAGCCTTGCCCCGCGCCCACGATCGCCCGGCCCCGCCTGCGCTTCTTGCCGAGGCGGGCGCGGCGATCCTCGCCGCCAGCCTCGCCATCCGCCTGGCCGAATTCCGGAGCATCGCCAAGCGCCTCGACCAGCCGCGCACCGGCCAGCCCGCGGCGGACCGCGAAACGGCCTATTGGATCCGCCGCGCAGTCCTGGCCTACGGCCGACGATTGCCGTGGAGAGCCAAATGTTTCGAGCAGGGCCTGGCGGCGGCCTGGATGCTTCGCCGCCGCGGCATGGCCTATGCGCTCCACTATGGCGCTGCCCCCCGGAATGGCGAGCTGGCCGCCCATGTGTGGGTAACCTCGGGTCCCACTGCGGTCGTCGGTTGCGAGAATCGTGAAGCATTTTCGCTGCTTGCGACGTTTGCTGGTTAGGACGGTGTAAGCCGCCATTCATTTCGTCGTGCTATAGGCACGGTTGAAGGAGTTACGTGATGATTCGCACCTCGATCCTGATTGCAGCCACCTGCGGGCTGGCCGTCGGTCTGGCGGGCGCGGCGTATGCGCAGACCAATTCGTCGACTCCGACCGATTTCAAATATGAGCTTCGCGGCAACCAACGGGTCGAAAAGCCTGACAGCCGGACCAAGGCTTCCGACGGCACCGTTCGCGAGGAATTCCGCAGCGGCAAGTGCGTGACCGTCAAGGAACGCCGCCCCGACGGCGCGGTCAAGACGTCGCAGAAGTGCGAATAGGCCACTAGCCGGCGCTGTTGGCCGGCTCGCCCGGCTTGGCGCCCCCAACCGGAATCGTGCAGGCCGGAAGGCCAACCTTCGCGACGTCGTCGCACAGGCGCACCTGGACGCTGTCGTTGGCGCCGATGAACAAGGCCCAGTCTCGCGTACGTCCGCGCTCATCCTCGCAAGTGGCGGTCCAGTAATCCATGTCCTTGTAGCGGCCGACGAAGCCCGATTTTGTGATTCTGAGACAGGACGGCCCGAAGTCGCGTACCGCCCGCTTGAGCGCGATCGCGCGATTGAGATCGTTGAGCTCGAACAATTGCTTCTGCGATTCCGAACGGACGATGATCTCGCGCGCCGGCGCCGGTTCGGCCGCCGGTTTGGAATCGCATGCCGTGAACGCGGCCGCTGCCGCCAAGGCCATCATCATTCGCATCATTGCGCTCCTTCGATCACTCAACGCGGGACGATTTGGACGGTTGCGGCGGCCTTCACGGCAAGCTCGACCGCCTCGGCGACGCTCGCCGCCCGCGCCAGCGCTACCCCCATCCTGCGTCCGCGGTGGGCGACCGGCTTGGCGAACAGGCGAAGGTCGACCGGCGTGGCGGACGTTCCCAACCCGAGCGCCTCGGTAACCCCGTCATAGGCGTAGTCCTCGATTGCCAGTCCCGACAGGATGGCCGCCGAGGCCGACGGGCCGGCGAGAGCGATCTGGCCAATGGTGAGGCCAAGAAGCGCGCGCAGGTGAAGCTCGAACTGGTTGGGGGACTGGCCGATCAAGGTGACCATGCCGGTATCGTGGGGGCGCGGGCTAAGCTCGGAAAAAATGGCGCGCTGCTGGTCCCCGGCACCGGCGATGAAGAACTCCACCCCGAACAAGCCATATCCGCCCAAGGCAGTGACCAGCTTCTCGGCCTGCTCTTCGGCCGAGCGCAATACCGCCGGCGCGACCGCCGCCGGCTGCCAGCTCTCGCGATAGTCGCCGGCTTCCTGGCGATGGCCGACCGGCGGACAGAACATCACGCCGTCGCGGGTGGCG
>DASTDT010000245.1:0-8376 GCA_035710225.1 Sphingomicrobium sp. | reverse complement strand
CGGGTCGAGCTGGTCGAGGAAAGCGAGCTCAGCGGCGTCGGAACGCCGCAGCAGGAGCGGCCGCGCCGCTACCGCGCGATCGTCAATTGCGGCAAGCCGCTGAAGGGCATGGAGGTCGAGGTCCGCGGAGCCGACGGCGCGGTGCTGGCCGACCGCAGCATCGGCAAATTGTTCTGCAAGGGCACGTCGGTGATGGTCGGCTACTTCCGCGACGAGGAATCGACACGCGCCTGCCTGTCGGACGACCGTTGGCTCGACACCGGCGACATGGGCTACATGTCCGGCGGCTACATCTTCATCGTCGGCCGGGCCAAGGACATGATCATCATCAACGGCCGCAACCACTGGCCGCAGGACATCGAATGGGCGGTCGAGCAATTGCCCGGCTTCAAGTCCGGCGACATTGCCGCCTTCGCCATCACCGGCCCGGCCGGGGAGGAGACCCCGGCGGTCCTGGTCCATTGCCGGGTCAGCGACCCGGAGGAACGCGGGCGGCTGCGCGACGACATCAAGGAAAGGGTGCGCGCGATCACCGGCATCTCGCCGATCGTCGAGCTGGTCCCGCCGCGCACCTTGCCGCGCACCAGCAGCGGCAAATTGTCGCGGACCAAGGCACGCAACCTCTATCTGTCGGGCGAGATCGTGCCCTTCGACGTGGCGGCCTAGGCGCCCACCGCCGTGATCGAAGCCGATTCGAAAGCGCTCGCGCTTGGTCTCCAGCTGCTGATTTCGGGCGGCCTCGTGCTGGTTCTGACGCTCGTCCACAGTCTCGGCCTGCTCGGCGTCGGCAAGGTCCTCCACCTCGAACCGGACGTGCTTCGCAAGCGGACGGTCGACCTGCGCGGGATCCTCACCATGTCGAGCCTCGGCACCATGCTGTTCGCCGTGCACATTTTCGAGATCGCGCTGTTCGCCTGGTTTTACCTAGCGATCGGCGTATTCGGCGAGTTCGAGGACGCGCTGTTCTTTTCGGCCTCGGCCTACACCACGCTCGGCCTGACCGCGAACTTCCCGGAGGCTTGGCGACTGCTCGGCGCGGTCGAGGCGCTGGTCGGCTTCGTCCTCATCGGCTGGTCGACCGCGTTCATCATCAGCACGCTCGACAAGCTTCGAGGCTGACCGCCGTTCGACCGTTCGTCGAAGAACCGGTCGGCAGACGGTCGAAGGCGTGTCCAACACCCCTCGCCGGCGTGAAATGGAACGCTTGATCTGGTCGGGTGCCAGCCTTCATTGCCGGGTGACATGGGGTGGAGGGCTGAAGGACAGGGCGAGGGGTCGCGTATGGGTAAGGCAGTTCGTCAATTGATGTCCGGCGGCGCGGCGGCGCTCGCCTTCGCTTCTCCGGCTTTCAGCCAGGAAACGACCGACCCGGCCGTCGCTCCACCGCCGGTGCCGACCGAAGTGCCGGCCGCGGGCACGTCCAAGCGCGTCTACACGCCCCAGGATTTTGCCCGCTATGCGCCCAAGTCGGCCTACGACATGCTGCGGCAGATCCCGGGCTTCACCCTTCGCGGCGCCGACCAGGAACGCGGCTTCGGCCAGGCGTCGGAAAACGTGCTGATCAACGGCCAGCGCGTATCGTCCAAGTCCGGCGGAGCAATCGCGGAGTCGGAGAAGATCTCGTCAAGCAGCGTCGAGCGGATCGAGCTGGTCGACGCGGCGACGCTTGGCATTGCCGGCCTCACCGGTCTGGTCGCAAACATCGTCGTCAAGGCATCGGCTGCGAGCGGGCAGTTCGCCTGGAACCCGGATTTCCGGCCCCATTTCACTGACCCGATCTATACGCGCGGAAGCGTCAGCTATTCGGGCACCAAAGGCATCACCAAATACACGCTGGGCCTTGAAAGCGGCGGCAATCGAAGCGGCGCCGGGCTCGGCCGCGGGACCACCATTTCCGACGGCTCCGGAGAGGCGTTCGAGTTCCGCCGGGACAAATGGCGCGCCAACAGCGACAGCATTACGGCCACCGCTAAGTTTGGTTTCGATCTTGCCGGCGATACGGCCGCCAATTTGTCGCTTTCCGGCGGGCCGAACTGGTACGACTATCGCGAGACCAGCCGGCGCCGGCGCCCGGAGGGAGTTGACCGAGTCCGCGAGGCTCACGAGGAGCAGGACGGCTGGTCCTACGAGGTCGGCGGCGACATCGCCTTCGGTTTCGGCCCCGGCCGCCTCAAGCTCATCGGCCTCACCAAATATTCCAAGGAACCCTACATCTCCACGGCCATCCTCGACTTCCTGGATGACAGCGCCTCGATCGGCGACCGCTTTGCCCGTACCGGCAAGAACTGGGAGCACATCGGCCGCGCCGAATATGGCTGGAAGGGTGGCGGCGCCGATTGGCTGATTTCCGCCGAGGGCGCCTTCAACAAGCTCGACAGCGCCAGCCGCATCTTCTTCCTCGACGAGGACGGCGAATTCGACGAGATCGATTTCCCCGAAGGCACCGGCCGGGTCGAGGAGGACCGCTACGAGGGGCTTCTGACCTGGTCGAAACCGCTCGGCAGCCGCCTTAACCTTCAGCTCGTCGGCGGGGCGGAATATTCGACCCTGACCAGCAACAGCGTGATCGGCGAGCAGTCGCGAAGCTTCTTCCGCCCCAAGGGCAGCGCCAGCCTGGCATGGAAGGCCAGCGACGACCTCGACCTGTCATTCAAGATTCGACGCCGGGTCGGCCAGCTCAATTTCTACGACTTCCTGGCCTCGGTGAACCTGTCGGGGGAAAGCGAAAACGCCGGCAACATCAACCTCGTGCCGCAGCAAAGCTGGGAATTCGACCTCCAGGGCAACAAGAAGCTGGGACCGTGGGGCACCTCGCAGCTACGGCTGTTCTACCGCCGGATCGACGACATCATCGACATCATCCCGATCGGCGAGGACGGCGAATCGCCGGGCAACGTCGATCGGGCCAACCGCTATGGCGTGGAATGGAAGAGCACCTTCCTGTTCGATCCGATCGGCTGGAAGGGCGCCAAGCTGGACACCAATTTCACGTTCATCCGCTCGCGCCTTGCCGATCCGCTGACAGGCGAAATGCGGAGCATCAACGGCGACACCCGCCGGCTCATAGAGCTAGACCTCAGGCATGACGTCCCCGGCACGCAATGGGCGTGGGGCGGCGAGTTCTTCCATATCAAGAGCAGCGCGGTGTATCGCCTCACCCAGCGCTACCGCGCCTGGGAAGGCCCGATCTTCCTGAGCGCGTTCGTCGAACACAAGGACGTGTTCGGGATGACGGTACGCGCCGGTGTGAGCAACATCCTCAACGCGCGAAGCCGGCTCGAGCGCGTGTTCTACGACGGGCGAAGGACCGATCCGGTGCTGCTCAGCGAAAGCCGCGACCGGCTGATCGGCCCAATCTTCACCCTGTCGGTGCGCGGGAAATTCTAGGAACGGCTGGCAGGGGCAGAGGGACTCGAACCCACGACCCTCGGTTTTGGAGACCGATGCTCTACCAACTGAGCTATACCCCTGGGCCGCGGGCGAAGTAGCGAGCGCGGGTGCGACAGGCAATAGCCCGGCCTTGCGCGGGCGAATTGCCCGGGGTCGCCGCTGCGCCCTTGAAAAGCATGGCCCACGCGTTTAACTGCGGCCGCATTCCGACAGCGGAAAAAGCGTTCCTCCATCCCGGCCGGCCGGGGCGGAGGAGGAAGCTTAGCCCGAAACGGTCGGTCAATTAGAAAAGCGAGCGCGCGGTGGCCAAGACGAGTCCAGGGGAATTCTTCCGGCAGGTCAGGAACGAAGCGACCAAGGTCGTTTGGCCGACGCGCAAGGAAACCATCACCACCGCGATCATGGTGCTGATCATGACCCTGCTGCTCGCTTTGTTCTTCCTTGCCGTCGACGGCGCGCTGGCCGCGATCGTCCGGTTCCTCATCGGCCTGCTCGGCTAAGCAAGAGGCGATTGCACCCATGTCCCGCTGGTACATCATCCACGCCTATTCGGGCTTTGAGAACAAGGTCCGCGATTCGATCCTCGGCGAAGCCAAGCGCCTGGGTCTGGAGTCGATGGTCGAGGCGGTCGAGGTTCCGACCGAGACCGTGACCGAAATCAAGCGGGGCAAGAAGGTGCAGGCGGAGCGCAAGTTCATGCCCGGCTACGTGCTGGCCAAGCTGAGCCTGACCGACGACGTCTTCCACCTCGTCAAGAACACGCCAAAGGTCACCGGCTTCCTCGGCCCGAACGGCAAGCCGCAGCCGATCCCCGACGCGCAGGCCAACCGCATGCTCGACACCAAGGACGAGACGGCCGCCGCCGCGCCCAAGACCAAGATTAAGGTCGATTACGAGATCGGCGATTCGGTCAAGGTGCTCGATGGCCCGTTCGCGAGCTTCAACGGTATCGTCGAGGAGCTCGACTTCGACCGCGCACGGGTCAAGGTCAGCGTCTCGATCTTCGGCCGGGCAACCCCGGTCGAGCTCGAGTTCGAACAGGTCGAACGCGCCAAGTAGCGCCGCCCCGCGCTGGCCGCGCGGCGACGGACTTCCAAGCTCACGCACGAAGCGCTTTGAGCGGTCGCGCCCCGATCGGCCGCGGCCGCTTGGCTTGTGTGCATTTTTATTCAAGGTAGTTGCATATTTATTCATCGCCGCTATTGAGCCGCGATGATTGACGCACTGATCCTTGGCGCCAGCGGCTACGTTGGCGGGGAGTTGCTCCGGCTGCTTGCCGGGCACCCGCACATCCGCGCCCGGCTGCTGGTCGGGGACAGCGACGCCGGCAAGCCCGTGGCGGCCGTCCATCCGGCGCTGGCGCTAGCCTATCCGGATTCCTCGATCCGCAGGTTCGAGTCGGCCATGATCGGCGATTGCGGCCTGGTGTTCGCCGCCTTGCCCCACGGGAAAAGCCAGGAGCTGGCGGCGGCCATCCTCGAAGCCGGCGTTCCGCTGGTCGACCTCGGCGCCGACTTCCGCCTCGACAGCGCCGCCGATTACCAGCGCTGGTACAATGAGCCGCACGGCGCGCCCGAGCTGCTTGACCGCTTCGTCTATGGCATTCCCGAGTTTCACCGCTCGGCGATTTCGGGCGCAAGCGCGGTGGCCGCGGCCGGCTGTTACGCCACCGCCGCGATCCTCGCGCTCAAACCACTGGTAGATGCCGGCCTGATCGCTCCGGGCTCGATCATCGTCGACGGCCTCTCCGGCGTGTCGGGCGCGGGCAAGGCCCCCAGCTCGAAGACCCACTTCGACAGCGTCCACGGAAGCATCGCCGCTTACGGGCTGCTCAACCACCGCCACACCGGCGAAATGGAAATGATGCTCGGCAAGGGCGTGCTGTTCACTCCGCATCTGGTGCCGATGGACCGCGGCCTTCTGGTCACCGTTTATGGTCAGGCGACGGGCGACGGCGACCCGCTCGCCATTCTCGCCAAGGCCTATTCAGAAGAGCCGTTCGTCCACGTCTCTGATCAGCCGCCGGCGACCAAATGGGCCTCGGGCTCCAATGCCGCTTTTGTCACCGCGCGGCGCTGCGAGCGGACCGGCAAGATCCTCGCGCAATGCGCCATCGACAATCTCGGAAAGGGGGCGGCGGGACAGATGATCCAGTGCGCGAACGTCATGCTCGGGCTCGACGAGACGGCTGGGCTGACCAGCGCCGGGGTGTGGCCATGAGCGTCACCGCAGCGCCCGGCTTCGTCGCCGCCGGCTGCCACGCCGGGATCAAGCGCAAGCGGCGCGACCTCGCCATCGTCGCCACCGACGACGGCCGGCCGGTCGCTGCCGCCGGCGTATTCACCCAGAACAAGTTCGTCGCTCCGCCGGTGGTCCACACCCGCGGGCTGCTGGCCGCCAACGGCGGGGTCGCGAGCGCCATCGTCGTCAATTCGGGCAATGCCAATGCCGGCACCGGCGACAAGGGCCTGGCCGACGCCAGAGCGATGAGCAAGATGACGGCGCGGGCGATCGGTTGCGACGCCGGCCATGTGCTGGTCTGCTCGACCGGGATCATCGGCGCGGCGCTGCCGATGGAGAAGATCCTGCCCGGGATCGACCGGCTGGCAAGCCATCTGTCCCGCTCGGGGCACACTGATGCCGCCAGCGCCATCCTGACCACCGACCATGTCACCAAGGAACAGGTCGTTCACGGCGCCAATTTCACGCTTGGCGGAATGGCCAAGGGCTGCGGCATGATCGCTCCCAACATGGCCACCATGCTGGCCTTCCTGACCACCGATGCCGAGGTCGATTCCGCCAGCCTTGCCTCGATCCTGCGCGAGGCGGCGGCGGAGACCTTCAACACGCTCAATGTCGACGGCGCGACCAGCACCAACGACACGCTGCTGATGCTCGCCAACGGCCGCGCCGGGAAGCCCGATCTCGATGCCTTCGCCGCCGCGGTGCGCGCCCTGTGCATGGACCTGACGCTCAAGATGGCGCGCGATGCCGAGGGCGTCACCAAGGTCGTCCGGCTGACGGTCAGCGGCGCGGCCAGCGAGGCCGAGGCGCGCGCCTGCGCCAAGGCCATCGCCGAGAACAACCTGGTCAAATGCAGCTGGTTCGGCTCCGATCCCTATTGGGGCCGAATCCTCGCCGCCGCCGGATCGGCCGGGGTGGCGTTCGAGCCGGAGCAAAGCTTCGTCGCCTATGGCGGCATCAGGGTCGCGCAGGGCGGGGTGGAGATCGCCCATGACCGCGCCGCGGTGGCGGCCCACATGGCGAAGGCCGAGATCGCCATCGAATGCGGGCTCGCCGCCGGGCCGCACCTCGCAACCGCCATCGGCATCGACCTTGGCCCCGGCTACATCAAGGAAAACAGCGTCACGTCATGAAACATGAAAGCCGCTTGCACGGGCTAGCCCCGGCCGACGCCGCCCGCCTTCTGGTCGAGGCGATCCCCTACGTCCGCCGCTTCGCCGGCAAGGCGGTGGTGGTGAAACTGGGCGGCAACGCCATCGACCACCGGCTCGACCAGGCGCTGGCTCAGGACGTCCTGCTTCTGAAAAGCGTCGGCGTGCGCTGCGTCGTCGTCCACGGCGGCGGACCGCAGATCGACGCGACGCTCAAGGCGTTCGACATCGAGCGCAAGTTCGCCGGCGGCTTCCGGGTGACCGACGCGCCGACCCTCGACATCGTGCGCATGACCCTGGTCGGCAAGGTCAACCGGGACCTCGTCGCCAAGATCAACCGCGAAACCGACGACGATCCGGTCGCGGTCGGGGTCTCGGGCGAAGACGGCGGACTGCTCGTCGCCCGCCAGCGCGATCCCGCGCTTGGCTTCGTCGGCGACGTCGAGATGGTCCGCGCATCGATCCTCGAGCGGCTGCTCGACGAGGATCTGGTGCCGGTCGTGTCGACCGTCGGCGCCGACCGCTCGGGCCAGCCCTACAACATCAACGCCGATGCCGCGGCCTGCGCCATCGCCGCAGCGATGGGCGCCGAGAAGCTGGTCTACCTGACCGCCGCTCCGGGCCTCCTCGCCGACCCTTCCGACCCGGATTCGGTGATCGGCCGGCTTAGCCCGGCCGAGGCGCGCGCATTGGTCGACGATCATTCGGTCAGCGACGGCATGATCCCCAAGCTTTCGGGCTGCCTCGAAGCGGTCGAACAGGGCGTCGGCAGCGCCCACATCCTCGACGGGCGGATCGCCCACAGCCTGCTGATCGAGATGCTGACCGAAAGCGGGATCGGCACGATGATCGCCAAGGAGCAGCCATGAACCTTCTGGCCATCGCCGACCATGACGCCGCCGCGCTGACCGCCATGCTCGACCTCGCCGGGACCCGCGGCCGGCCGCTCGAAGGCAAGGGCGCGGCCCTGCTGTTCGAAAAGCCGAGCGCGCGCACCCGACACTCGATGGAGATGGCGGTGGTCTCGCTCGGCGGGCACCCGATCACGGTGCGCGCCGACGAGGTCGGAGTCGGCAGCCGCGAAAGCGCCGAGGACGTGGCGCGCACCCTCGCCTGCTATCACGCCTTGGTCGCGGCGCGGGTCAAGAGCCACGACATGCTCGACCGGTTCGCTGCGGCGATCCCCGGCACACCGGTGGTCAACCTGCTGTCGGAGCGCGCCCACCCGCTCCAGGCGCTGGCCGACATGCTCACCATCCGCGAGGTGCGGGGCAGAATCGAAGGCGCGGTGATCGCCTTCATCGGCGATTCCAACAATGTCTCGCGAAGCCTTGCCGTGGCCGCGTCGAAACTCGGCGCCACCTTCCGCATCGCGTCTCCCCACGGCCACGCGCTGGGCGAGGAGTTCGAGCGGTTCGAAGGAGTCGAGCAGCTCGCCGACCCGGTGGCGGCAGTGGACGGCGCCGACTTCGTCTATACCGACGTGTGGGTGTCGATGGGCCAGGACGAGGAAAGCGCCCAGCGCCGAGCGACCTTCGCCTCCTACAAGGTGGATTCGGCGCTGATGGCGAAGGCCAGGCCGGGGGCCCGC
>DASTDT010000244.1:0-6604 GCA_035710225.1 Sphingomicrobium sp. | reverse complement strand
CCGCCACGCTGGGCGAGGCGGTCAAGGCCGACATGCCGACGCTGATGGCGCTCTATCGTGATCTTCACGCCAATCCCGAGCTCAGCATGCAGGAGGTGCGAACCCCGGCCAAGCTCGCCGCGGAGATGCGGAAGCTCGGTTTCACGGTCACCGAAAAAGTCGGCAAGACCGGGGTGGTCTCCGTCCTCAAGAACGGCCCCGGCCCGGTGCTGATGGTCCGCGCCGACATGGACGGTCTGCCGGTGGTCGAACAGACCGGCCTTCCGTTCGCGTCCAAGGTCCGCGCGGTCGCCCGTTCGGGGGTCGAGACCGGCGTGATGCACGCCTGCGGCCACGATACGCACATGGCCAGCTTCATCGGCACCGCCCGCCAGCTGACGGCGCGGAAAGGCGAATGGTCGGGGACGCTGGTGATGATCCTCCAGCCCGGCGAGGAAACCGGCGAGGGCGCCAAGGCGATGCTCGACGACGGTCTCTATTCGCGCTTCCCCAAGCCGAATGCGGTAATCGCCTTCCACGACGCCGCCGCCGCCCCGGCCGGGGTGGTCGCCATATCGCCCGGCTATGCGCTCGCCAATGTCGACAGCGTCGACATCTCGGTCAAGGGCGTCGGCGGCCACGGCGCCTATCCGCACACCACCCGCGACCCGATCGTGCTGGCCTCCAAGATCGTAATGGCCTTGCAGACCCTGGTCAGTCGCGAGAACAACCCGCTCGATCCCGCCGTCATCACCGTCGGCAGCTTCCAGGCCGGGGCCAAGCACAACATCATTTCCGACGAGGCCAAGCTGCAGCTGACCGTTCGCAGCTACACGCCCGAAGTGCGCAGGAAGCTGCTCGACGGGATCGCCCGGGTCGCTCGCGGCGAGGCAATCGCGGCCGGCATGCCCGACGCAAAAATGCCGGTGGTGACCATCCGCGAGGCCGAGTTCACGCCGTCGACCTTCAACACCGAAGCATTGTCGAACCGCGCGCTTGCGCTGTTCGCGGCACGCTTCGGCGAGAAGCGCGTGCTTAAAGCCCCGCCGGTGATGGGCGGCGAGGACTTCAGTCGCTTCTACCTCGCCGACAAGTCGATCGAGAGCCTGATCTTCTGGGTCGGCGGGACGCCGATGGCGACGTGGCAGGCGGCCGGCGGCGACGCCTCAAAACTGCCCTCGCTCCATTCGCCGTTCTGGGCCCCGGAGGCGGACACCGTCATCGCCACCGCCACCGAGGCGATGACCGCGCTGTCGCTCGACCTGTTGAAGAAGGGCTAGCGCGCCTCGCCGCTCCGGCGGCGGGCGAGGACCATGGCGCCGACCAGGCAGGCGGCGAATAGGCCGCCCTCTAGCGCCCCGGTGACCAGCCGGCTGACCGGTCCGAAGCCGTCTTCGCCGAACAGGGCGCCGATCCGCGCCAGCTCGAGCCGCGAGCCGTCGAATTCCTGTGCGAGAAGATCGAGGCTTCCGCCCAGCAGGTGCCCGCCGAGCGCGACGATGACGAGGCCGGCGATCGTGCCCATGGCGGCGGCGATGGCGACGTAGCGCCGGAGTTTGCGATCCCCCGGGCGTAGCGCCAGCCACGCCGCAAGGCCGACCGTGCCGCCGAGGGTCGCGCCCTCGATCCCGCCGGTTATGGCGATCGGCGCATGGCCCAGCAGCAGATTGAACGAATCGATCGCGAGCAGCTTGACCAGCGCTCCGACGATGAGGCCGCCAAGCGCCGCCAGCCCGGCGCTGACCCACCAGGCTTCGCTTCGCCAGTTGTGGCCGGCGGCGATCCCGGCGCTGACTCCCGCCCCGCCGAGCAACGCCACCAGCACGGTCAGCGCCAGCAGCACCAGCAGCACCGACACCGCGCCCATGCCGCTCGCGCCGGCGAAGCCGTAGATCAGCCCGCCGAGGATTCCGGCGACGCAGCTGCCGGCAATCCCGGCCACGGCGAGCCGGACGGGAGGCGACACCGCGCCCGCCGCAGCAAACCCGGCGCGGGTCCTGTCGTCATCTTCGACCTCAGCAATGAAGCGATAGCCGTGCTTGGGCACGGTCTCGATGAAGCGAGGTCGGGCGGCGTCATCGCCAAGCTGTCGGCGAAGGGTCTTGATGCACTGGGTCAGCGCCTCGTCGGTGACCGGAATGCCGCGCCACACCTCCCCCATGAAGCGATCCTTGGTCACCAGCCTGCCGCGCTCGGCGACCAGCAGCGCAAGGGCATCGAAATAGCGGCTCGACAGCTCGACCGTCGAGCCGCCGCGGCGAAGCTGCCGGTCGGCGGGATCGAGCGTGAAGCCCTGAAACTGGATGCCAGTCGCCATGCCCTGCGGAAAAAGCCGCTTCAGGCGCGAAACGCAAGCTAGGCCGTCACTCCGCCGCCCACTCGCTCGCCTTCTCGGTCAGGTCGAGCTCGCGAAGCATCGCATCGACGCTGTGGGTCAGTTCGGGCAGGAAAGTGATCTGGTGGCGCGCACCGCGATAGCTTTCTGCCATCAATATGGCGTCGATGAGGATCGGCACGACGACGCTCTCGGGGTCGTCGAGCAGGGCCAGCCCCCGGAGCTTCTCGAGCGCCTTGGCCCGCGCCCCTTGCGGGTCGGCCATCGCTGCCGTCCGCCCGATCATCCACGCCATCCCACTCTCCTTCGCAGCCAATCTTACTGCAGCCGCCGGGACGCTGCGAACCGGACCGGCGCTCGGCGGCCTCGGCTGGGCGTTAATCGCTGGCCCGGTCGAGTAGCTGCAACTGGTCTGCCGACAGGTCGAGAGAGAGTGCCTCCACCAGCTCGGCCAACTGCTCGAGGCTGGTGGCGCTGGCGATCGGAGCCGCGACGCTGGGCTGCGCCTTGAGCCACGCCAGTGCAACCGTAGCCGGCGCCGAGCCGCTCTCCGCCGCGATGTCGTCGAGCGCCGCCAGCACCCGCTGCCCGCGCTCGCTGTCGACATATTCGATGTTGCGAAGCCCGCGCGGACTTTTTGAGAGGTCGTCCTTCGACCGGTACTTGCCTGTGAGGAAGCCGTTGGCGAGGCTGTAATAGGGGAACTGCGCCAGGCCATTGTCGACCGCTGTCTGTTGCAGGGCGCCCTCGTAGCGTCCGCGCTCGACGAGGTTGTACCAGTTCTGAAGCGCGACCGGTCGGGCGAAGCCCTGCGCCGAGCACACCACCAGCGCCTCTTCCACCCGCTCGGCGCCAAAATTGCTGAGGCCGGTGGCCTGGATCTTGCCTGCGCGGCGAAGCTCCTCGAATGCACCCAGGCTGTCGGCCAGCGGCACGCCCTCGTCGTCCTTGTGCTGGTAATAGAGGTCGATCGTGTCGATCCCCAACCGCTCGAGCGAGGCATCGCAGGCGGCGGCGATTTTGGCCGGAGCAAGGCCTTCGAAAAAGCCGACCTTGGTGGCGATGACGATCCGCTCGCGCTTGGCCGGATTGCGATTGAGCCACGCGCCGATGGTCCGCTCGCTCTCACCGCCACTATGGCCCGGCACCCACGCCGAATAGACGTCGGCGGTGTCGATCATCGTTCCCCCGGCGTCGACGAAGGCGTCGAGGATTCGAAAGCTTGCCGCCTCGTCGGCGGTCCAGCCGAACACGTTTCCGCCGAGCGCCAATGGCGCGACCGTCTTTCCCGCGATGCTGGTCATGAGGCGCTTCTAGCCGCTTCTTCAGTCTTTGTTTGTAAATTTATCCGACACTCCGCCTCATGTCGGGAGGATTGACAGTCGAAGCGGCGGACAGCGTCCTCGCCTTCGGTGGCTACGCCGCCGCGGCGCTGCTGTTTGCCGGGCTCATCCTCTGGCGCTCGCGGCGCGGCGTGTCGCAGGCGGCCCAGCGCCTGTTACTGGCCGGTTTCGCGCTGACCGCCTGCTGGGCGTGGCTGAGCGCGATCGCGCCGTCCTCGATCCTCGCCGGCCTCGCCGAATCATTCCGGAACCTCGTGTGGCTGGCGCTTCTTCACAGCCTGTCGGGCGGGCGCGGACAGGTCGAGCGCCAACCGGGGCTGCGCCTGGTCTATGCCGCGGTCGGCCTGGTCATCGGCCTTCAGCTGGTCGCCGGGCTGCTCGGCCCGGCAATGGGTGTCGAGCCCGCGCTGGCCGCAACCTCCGCGCTGCTTCGGATCACCGCCGCGGCGGGCCTGTTGATCCTCGTCCACAACCTTTACGCCCAGGCCGACGCGCCGAGCCGCCACGCGATCGGCACAGCGATGCTGGCGCTGGTCGCGACCTGGGGCATAGACCTCAACCTTTATACATTGGCCTATCTCGACCCCGGCTCGTCGCCGTGGCTCGGCGAATGGCGCGGCCTCGCCGTGGCGCTGACCGCACCTTTATTCGCCTTCGCCGCCGGCCGTGCCGACGGCTGGCGAATCCGGCTGTCGCGCGACGCCACCTTCCAGTCGCTCTCGCTGCTCGGCATCTGCGGCTATTTCGCGACCATGACGATCCTCGCCAGCGCGCTCGGGCGATCGGGCGTCGATTGGTCGCGGCCGCTGCTTGCGGCGATCCTGGCGGTCATGGTCGTCGCAGGGCTGGTATTCGGCTCGTCTCCGGCGGCGCGCGCGTGGGCGCGGGTCAAGCTGGCCAAGCATCTGTTCGAGCACCGCTACGACTATCGCAGCGAATGGCTTCGCTTTGCCGACACCGTCGGCCGTTCGGGCGCCGACGCCCCGCCGGTCGGCGAGCGCCTGGTGAAGGCCTTCGCCGAGATCTTGGATTCGCCGGGCGGAATGCTGCTGGTCGCTGATTCCAGCGGCCACATCGCCGAGGGCGCGCGGTGGAACTGGACCGGCCACAGCTTCGAGCCCGATGCGCTCGACCAGTTACGCTGGAGCGAATTCGAGGCGCGGCCGCGGATCCTCGCGCTCGACCGGCTGCGCGCGGAAACGCCCGACACTCCGCAACTTCCGCTTCCTGCCTGGCTCGCCGCCAGCCACGATGCCTGGGCCGGAATCCCGCTGGTTCATTCCGAGCGCCTGATAGGGCTCGTCCTGCTCGCCGCGCCGCCTCATCGCCGCGACCTCGACTGGGAAGATTTCGACCTGCTGAAGACCGCCGGGCGCCAGGCCGCCGCGACCCTCGCCGAGGCCCATGGCCAGCAGGCGCTGGCGCGGGCGGAGCGGTTCGACGAGTTCAACCGCCGTTTCGCCTTCATCCTTCACGACATCAAGAATCTCGTCAGCCAGCTGTCGCTGGTCGCGCGCAACGCCGAGCGCCATGCCGACAATCCCGAGTTTCGAGCCGACATGGTCGCCACCCTCAAAGGCTCGGTCGGCAAGATGAACGACCTCCTAGCGCGTCTCGGCCCTGCCGGGGAAAGCCGGCCGGCGCGGATCGAGCCCGTTCCCCTGCGCCACCTCGTCGCCGCGGCCATCGCGGCCAAGCGGGCCGAGCGCGACATCGAACTTGCCGGTGACGGCGGCTGGGCGCTGGCGGACCCGCTGCTGCTGGACCAGGCCATCGCCCACCTCGTCCAGAACGCGATCGACGCCAGCCCGCCGGGCGCCCCGGTCGCGATCCGCATGGCCTGCGACGAGCATGGCGCCAGCGTCGCAATCGCCGACCGCGGCCCCGGCATGGACAGCGAGTTCGTGCGCACGCGATTGTTCGAGCCGTTCGCTTCGACCAAGGCCGGCGGCTTCGGAATCGGCGCGTTCGAGGCGCGTTCCATCGTCCAGGCGATGGGCGGCCGGCTGACGGTCGACACCGCGCCCGGCAAGGGCAGCCGATTCACCATTCACCTGCCCGCTGCCCGACCGGCCGGGATCGACCAGAGGAAAAGCGCATGAGCGACGACAGGCACCTTCCGACCCTGTTGGTGGTCGAGGACGACGAAGGCCTGCAGCGCCAGCTGAAATGGGCCTATGACGGCTATCGCGTGGTGACCGCGGCCACGCGCGCCCAGGCGCTCGACATGGTCCGCCTCCACGAACCGGCGGTGATCACGCTGGACCTCGGCCTTCCGCCCGACCCCGACGGCACCAGCGAGGGCTTCGCGACCCTGAGCGAGATCGTCGCGCTCAAGCCCGACGCCAAGGTCATCGTCGCGTCGGGGCATGGGGCGCGGGAAAGCGCGCTCAAGGCGATCGCGCTCGGCGCCTATGATTTTTACGCCAAGCCGGTCGACATCGACCAATTGGGCCTGATCGTGTCGCGCGCCTTCCACCTCCACGCCATCGAGGCCGAGAACCGGCGGCTTGAGCAGGGCCCGTCGGGCGCGGCGACGGTGCTCGGGTCGATCGTCACCGCCTCGCCGGCGATGCAAAAGGTCGCCCAGACCATCGAGCGGGTGGCCGCCGCCAACGTCTCGGTCATGCTGCTTGGCGCCAGCGGTACCGGCAAGGAGCTGCTGGCCCGCGCCGTCCACGACAAAAGCCCGCGCCGGGAGGGCGCGTTCGTCGCCATCAACTGCGCGGCGATTCCCGAAAACCTGCTCGAGGCCGAACTGTTCGGCTACGAGCGCGGCGCATTCACCGGAGCGGTCAAGACCACCCCGGGAAAGATCGAGCTGGCCGAGGGCGGGACCCTGTTCCTCGACGAGGTCGGCGACATTCCGCTGCCGCTGCAGGTCAAGCTGCTCCGATTCCTCCAGGAGCGGGTGATCGAGCGCATCGGCGGCAGAAGCGCGATCGCG
>DASTDT010000243.1:0-4538 GCA_035710225.1 Sphingomicrobium sp. | reverse complement strand
TATCTGGCCGCCACCGGCGACCTGTCCTTGCACATGGTCGTCGCGACGACCGGCGGCGTATTCCTTTCGGTCCTGCTCGGCTGCGGCCTGTTCGCCGCGTCATTCTTCAGCGACAAGAGCGGACACGACCAGTCCGTTTCTGACGCCACCCGAAGGAACGACCGAAGCTCGGGCTAGTGCTCGTCGACCGTCTCGACCCGCGGCTTGACCACCTTGATGCGCATTAGCGTGTGGCGGTCCGGCTCGGCGCATAGCCGCACCCGGTCGTCGATCGACAATTGCTCCCGGCCCCTGGTCTCGCGCAGCGTGAATCTCACCGGCAGCTCGCACGTCGCGAGGTCCGGGACCTTGATCCGCAATGTCGCCTCACGCGCCAGCAGCGGCCGGTCGAGCTGGTTCGGTCCCCACCTCTTGGCCCCCCGGCGGTCGGTCATCTCGACCCGCATCTCGACCACCTTGTAGGCGCGCGACTCGTTGACGATCACCAGGCAGCCGTATTTCAGGCAGAGGTCTTCCTTGACCCGCGCCAGCCGCAGCGACTGGACCAGCCCCGTCGCCACCAGGTCGGCTCGGCCCAACGGATAGGAAGTGATCGGCGCGACCGTGTCGCCGGCGGACTGATCATTGTCCCATGGCGCCTGTTGCGCGGCGGCCGGCGCCGCGGCGGCGGCAGCTATCAACAATAGGATCAGGCGATTCTTCACACGGTGCTCCATCCATCGAACTTGCATGGGGCCGTCGACGCGGCCGAATCGCAACCCCTCAAATCGGCAAAGCTTGCGGTCATCCTCCCGGCGCAGCAAGGTTGCGGCCGATGGAGTGACGATGGCCCGCTTGTTCCTCAGTTACGCGCATCAGGACAGCGCCGCCGCGCAAGACCTGGCCGCGGCGATGACGGAACGCGGGCACCAGGTGTGGTGGGACCGCGAACTCCACGGCGGCACGCGATTCGCGACGGAGATCGACCGCCAGTTGCGGGAGGCCGACGCGGTCGTCGTCCTCTGGTCCCGTCACAGCTGCGAGTCGCCTTGGGTCCAGGATGAGGCAAGCGAGGGCCGCGACAGCGGGCGGATGGTTCCGGTCGGACTCGACGACAGCCGTCCGCCGCTCGGCTTCCGCCAATATCAATCGATCGATTTTAGCGGCTTCCCGGCGGATCAAAGCGCAACGGAAAGGCTCGAGCGGGCGATTGTGGCGCTGGTCGATGGCGCTTCACCGTCGGTGGCGACGCCCCCTGAGCAGGCCCGCCGCTCGATCTGTGTTCTGCCCTTCGTCAACATGAGCGGCGAGGCCGAGCAGGACTATTTCAGCGACGGCATCAGCGAGGACATCATCACCGATTTGAGCAAAGTCTCGTCATTGTCGGTGATCGCCCGCAACACGGCCTTCCAGTTCAAGGGCACCTCGGTCGACGTGCCGACCATCGCGCGCAAGCTGCGCGTGAGCCATATCTTGGAAGGCAGCGTGCGCAAGTCTGGAAGCCGGGTGCGGATCACCGCGCAGCTGATCGACGGCGCCGCCGGCGACCATGTCTGGGCGGAACGCTACGACCGCGACCTGACCGACATCTTCGCGCTCCAGGACGAGATTTCGGAAGCGATCGTCGGCGCGCTCAAGGTCAAGCTTTTGCCCGAGGAGAAGAAGGCGATCGAACAGCGCTGCACCTGCAACGCCGAAGCCTACGACCTCTATTTGCTCGCCCGCCAATATTGGATCACCGGCAATCACGGCGACCGGCGGCGCGAGGAGCGCGTCATTCGCATCTGCGCCAAGGCGACCGAGATCGATCCCGGTTACGCCCGCGCCTGGGCGCTGATGGCCATTGCCCAGTCAAGCCTGCGCTACGGCTTCAACGGATTCGAAGGGTCCGACGACGGAGTTGCCGCGGCCAGGCGCGCGCTCGAGCTCGACCCGTCGATCGCCGAGGCACATTGTCCGTTGGCACGGTCGTTTGCCGAAGCCGGCCAGTTCGACGCCGCCGACGCTGAAATCGCCGCCGCGCTAAGGCTCGACCCGGACTCCTGGGAGGTCAACAAGGAAGCCGCCCGGATGTTCTACCGGCAACGCCGTATCGACGAGGCGACCCGCCACTTCGAGAAGGCCACCGAGGTGATGGAAACCGACTTCCACGCCTGGGGCATGCTGTTCGCCTGCTACATGGCGCAGGGCCGCAAGGAGATGGCCGTCCCGACGTCGCAAATGCTGCTCAAACAGGTCGAGCGCGTATTGGCCGAAGATCCCGACAATGGCGCAGCGCTGAGCCTTGGGGCAACCGGCCTCGCCGTCCTCGGCCAGCCCGAGCGTGCCAAACAATGGATCGACCGCGCTATCCTCGTCGACCCCGACAATCTCAACATGCGCTACAACTTTGCCTGCGCCCTGGCCACAAGCGGGGATCGCGACGGTTCGATCGCCATGCTCGGGCCAGTTTTCGAGGCATGCGGTCCCACAATCCTGAAAATCGCCGAAGCCGATGTCGACTTGGATACGATTCGCAAAGATCCGCGATTCCAGACCATGATCACCAATGCCAAGCAGCGGCTGGGCGTGACCCGCTAAGAGGACATGGCGCGATCATGCTCCGGTGAGTTGCTTCACCCGCGCCTTGATCGCCGCCACCGTGGCCGGATCGATCGGCCGGGAAGTGACGAAGCGCACGCTTAAGGGATCGACCGCCACTCCGCCGCGATAGACTTCGTAATGAAGGTGCGGTCCGGTCGAGAGGCCCGACGAGCCGACGTAGCCGATCAGCTGGCCGCGCTGGACGTAGCTGCCCGGTTCCACCGCCATGCTCGACATGTGGCTGTAGCTGGTGGCCATGCCCTCGCCATGCGCCAGCCGCACCTGGCGGCCGTAGCCGCCGGCCCAGCCGGCCTTCACCACCTGGCCGTCGGCGGCGGCATGGATAGGAGTGCCCCAGCGGGCGCCGAAATCCATTCCGCGGTGCATCCGCGCGAACCGGAGAATAGGGTGGACGCGAAGCCCGAAGCGCGAAGTGATCGGCGCGTCGACCGGCCACGCCATCGCCTTATCGTCTTGGCGCTCGGCGCCGATGGTCGCCGCATTGACCCACAAGGGCTTACCGCCGGCGGTCCACCGGACCAGCTGCAGGTCGGTGCCAAGCTGGCGGTCGATCGCCGCGTAGAGCAGCATCCCGGCCTTGCCTTGGCCGTCCATCGAGCGGCGGTTGGCGAAGACCAGGTCGAAGCGGTCGTGCGGACCGATCTCGCCGACGTCGATCTCGCTTGCCAGGGCTTTCAAATATTCGGTCGCGGTGGCGGGCGATGCGCCGGCATTGCGAAGCGCCCAGTAAATGCCGCCGCCCGCCGTCCCGCGCAGACGCAGCGGCCGCCGGTCGACTTCGAGCGGAATCCGCCGGGCGACCAGCACGCCGTCCGCCCGCGCGATCACCAGCCGGGCGTCGATCGCCGGGCGCAGGCCAAGCCGTTCGATCGCGCGGCGTCCGCCCTCGCGTCGTCCAAGGGCCAGCTGGACAGGGGAACCGGAGGGAACCGGCCCGGCCAGCGACGCCGCCCTCGCGGCATCGCCGAGCGCCGCCCCGGCGCGAAGCAGCGCCGGGCCAAGACCGTCCGCGCCGACCACGATTCTGAGGTCGATGCGGGCCCGCTCGGGCGCCGATGCGATCGGCTCGACCAGTGCACCGGGCGCCATTCGCAGCCCGCTCGCCGAGCCCGACTTCAGGGCGCCAATCGCGCCGGCGCGCCATTGCTCGCGAACCGCGCTCGGCAGCGGCTCGCTCTGGCGGCTCGGCAAAGGCTCGATCCCAGGCGCCAGCCAGCCAAGCGCAATGGTCAGCAGCGACAGGCTCGCCGCCCCCAGCCACCAGCGCTTCGAGCCGATGTCCTCGGCCAGGTCGACGACGAGGCTGAACGGAGCGGGGCCGCGCGCGGACGACACGAAAGGCACGGGCGTGGCCCCGGACGCGACCAATGCCGCCCCGGCCCGCTGCCGTCCCAACCACGCCTCGCGCATCTACTGTCTCCTTGGGGAACGGTGTGGCGAAACAAGGTTAAGACGGTTTTAAGGGCAGCACGCGATCCGCCCCCTTGCGATGGCGGAATCGCGCTGCCACATTCCCTTAATGGCCGCCCCTCACGACGGCATCCTCCGGGCCATCCTCGGGCCCACCAACACCGGCAAGACTCACTTGGCGATCGAGCGGATGTGTGCCCATTCGTCGGGCGTCATCGGCTTCCCGCTGCGTTTGCTGGCGCGCGAGGTCTATGACCGGGTTGTCGCCATCAAGGGCGTGGACTCGGTCGCCCTGCTGACCGGCGAGGAGCGTATCGTCCCCCGCCACGCGCGCTACGTGCTGTGCACGGCCGAGAGCATGCCGGTGAAGACCGGCCGCGACGATCGTCCGAGCGAGGGCCCGTTCCCCGACCAGTTCGCCTTCGCCGCCATCGATGAGGCGCAATTGGGCAGCGATCCCGAGCGCGGTCATGTGTTCACCGACCGCATGCTGCGGGCCCGCGGCCGCGAGGAGACGCTGATCCTCGGCTCGGCGACCTTGCGCC
>DASTDT010000242.1:0-3443 GCA_035710225.1 Sphingomicrobium sp. | reverse complement strand
GATCGCTGCGAGCGCGTCGGGCGACAGGCCCTGGACCTTCGGGTTCATCTCGCGCGCGAAGCGGTTGACGAAGTGCCGGGCCAGCAGGACGGCGTCGCCCGAACGCTCGGCGAGCGCGGGAATCTTCACGACGATTTCGGCAAGACGGTAATAGAGGTCCTCGCGGAAACGGCCGTCGGCGATCATCGCCTCGAGGTCCTGGTGGGTGGCGCAGACGATCCGCGTGTCAACCGCGATCGGCTCGCGCCCGCCGATCCGCTCGATCACCCGTTCCTGCAGGAATCGAAGCAGCTTGACTTGCAGCGCGAGCGGGATGTCCCCGACTTCGTCGAGGAAAAGCGTCCCCCCTTCCGCGAGCTCGATCTTGCCGACGTTCGACTTGACCGCGCCGGTGAATGCGCCCCGCTCATATCCGAACAGCTCGGCCTCGAGCAGGTTTTCGGGGATCGCCGCGCAGTTGATCGCGACGAATGGCCCTGACGAGCGGTCGCTCTTCTCGTGGATCGCGCGCGCGAGCAATTCCTTGCCGGTTCCGCTCGCGCCCAGCAGCATCACCGAAACGCCGGTCGAGGCAACCCGCTCGATGGTCCGCGCCACGTTGAGCATCTCCGGCGCGGCGGTGATGATCGATCCCAGCAGGCGGCCGCCGCTCGCCT
Organism: Sphingomicrobium sp.; assembly: GCA_035710225.1. Lineage (GTDB taxonomy): Bacteria > Pseudomonadota > Alphaproteobacteria > Sphingomonadales > Sphingomonadaceae > Sphingomicrobium. Next base: position 2,787 of record DASTDT010000242.1, on the reverse strand, counting down.
GCTCGAGCCGGCGGTTCTCGGCCTCGATCCCGTGCAGGTGGAAGGCGCGGGCGACAATCAGCCCGAGCTCGTCGATGTCGATCGGCTTGCGGTAGAAATCATAGGCGCCGAGCGCGATTGCCTTCATCGCGCTTTCGCGGGCGCCGTGGCCGGAGGCGACGATGACCTTCGTGTCCGGCTTGAGGGCGAGCATTTCGGCCAGCGCCTTGAACCCCTCTTCTGTGCCGTCAGGGTCTGGCGGGAGGCCAAGGTCGAGCGTGACGACGGCCGGCTCGTGCTGGCGAAGCGCCTCGATCGCGGCCGCTCGGTCGCCGGCGACGACGATCTGGTAGCCGTCGTACGCCCATTTGAGCTGTCGCTGCAGGCCCTCGTCGTCCTCGACAACCAGCAACACGGGAAGTTCGGGTTCGCTCGTCATGCGCTTTTCCGGATCGGTTGCGGCGGCGCCTCGGCCGCCTTCAGGTGAATGGCAAAGCTGGTGCCCTCGCCGGGCCGGCTCTCGACCGTAAGCCGGCCGCCCATCGCGGCGACCAGCGAGCGCGCCTCGAAGGCGCCGATCCCGAAGCCGGCCTGCTTGGTCGACGAAAAGGGTTGGAACAGCTTGGTTCGGATGAACTCGGCATCCATGCCTTCGCCCTCGTCGCGAATGGCGACGACCACCTCGCCTTCGCTTTCGCGAACGTGGACGGTGACGGGCTTGTTCTCGGGGCTTGCCTCGACCGCATTCTGCACGAGATGGCCGACCGCCTGCTCGAGCGCCGCGCAATCGACCTGCGCCCATAGCTCGCAGTCTCCGAGCAGCCTGACCTCATGCTGGCCGCGGCGTGAGGCGATCGCCGACATCAGGATCTCGCGAAGGGGCCGCGCTTCGACCTTCCCCGGGCGGGCGGGCGATTGCGGCGAGAGCCGCGCGAGCAGGTCGTTCATCTTGCCGATCGAGGATTTCAGGGTCGCGATCATGTCGGCCCTGAATTCCGCATTGTCCGCGTGGCGCTCGGCGTTCCTGCTGAGCAGCGACAGCTGGCTGACCAGGTTCTTGATGTCGTGCAGGATGAAGGCGAAGCGGCGGTTGAACTCCTCGAACCGCTGCGCCTCCGAAAGCGCGCGCTGCCCCTGCGCCTCGGCGAGCGCGCTCGCCGCCTGCCGGCCGGCCGCGCGAAGCAGGTCGAAATCCTCCCAGTCGAGCGGGCGGCGGAAATCGGGCGCGGCCAGAATCACGAGCCCGACCGCCTTGTCCCGGTTCAGCAGGGGCACCGCTACCCAGGCGTCGGGTTCCGCGACGATCGCGCCGGGCACGATCGACGCGTCCTGCGGCGCCAGCCCGTTCCGGATCGAATCCAGCTCGAGGATCCGCTTGTTCGCGGCAGTTGCATCCCAGAATCGGCGCGCGGAATCCGTGTCCGTGGCGGTCACGACCGCCTCCCCCGGCCAGTTCCATTGCGCGCCGGTGACGAAAGCGCCCGATCCTTCGCGCTCCACCAAGAGTCCGCCAGGCGCATCGAGGATGTCGGCGAACGCCTTGACCACGCGCTCGCCGAGCGGTCGCGCCTCTGCGCCCGATCCGGCCAGAGTCTCGGTGAACCGAAGCCATTCGGTGCGATAGTCGTAGCGATGCTCGAACAGATGCTTGGCGATCTTGACCTTGGCCCAGCTTCGCGCCTTGGCGCTCGGCAGCAGGACCATGGCGCCGACGACCATCGCTGCCAGAAGCGCGATCGAAACCGTCCGCAGCCAGTCCGACCCCGTCCCCTTGAGCGCGGTGGCAAGCACCGCCATCACCGCGAAATAGCCGCAGATGGCGAGCAAGGAGAGCGACTGGAACGTCGCCGCGCGCGACAGCCGGATTCGCCAATCCTCCTCATGCCGGGCGGCGATCGCGAACAATGGCGCGGTCAGCGCGACCGCAAGGCCGCGCCAGTCGAACAGCCCGCCGGCCGCGTCGGGCTGCAGATAGGCAATCGTGTAGAGGTTGAGGTCGTAGATCCAGCTCAGCGCGAGCGCGAGCATCGCGAACTTGATGTTCGACCGGCTCGACGGCGCGGCCTGGCCGTAGAGATTGTGGACGAGCACCAGCGATCCCGCGGCCGCGGTTATCCTCAGGATGCGCTCGGTTTCCGTCACTGCGGCGCCCGCTTCGCCGAGAAGCACGGTGGTAACGACGAGCTGCATGCCCAGCACCGCGGAGACGGCTCCGTAGACGAGCCGAACCCCCTGCCGCCGCCCGTCGCTGCTCGCGGCGTAGAGCGTATAGAGAAGCCCGACCCACACCAGGTTGCGGGCGGTTTCCGAATAGCTTGCGATGGGGCTTCCGGGCGCAATCGCCTCGAGCCACGCCCAGCTGGCGGTGAGCGCGAAGGCGGCGAGCAGGAGCCGGTGCCCCGGCTGGCGCGCCCCGGCCGCTAGGCGCCAGATGAGAAGCGCGGAAAACATGGCCGCGGCAAGCGCATGGCTCCAGAAGGCGATCAACGGCGACACATCCGCCCCACTGGCAAATTCCTCGACATGCACAGGGTGTCGCTAAATTTTACAAATAAGTGGTGAACGGCTGCGCTATTGCCTGGCGAAACGGAGTAGATCGGAAAGCAGCCAATGGCCGAAAAACGTCCGGTCGGGACCAGCGGGATCGAGGTCGCGCCGCTTGCGCTGGGCGGCAATGTCTTCGGATGGACGGCCGACGAAGCCACGAGCTTCCGGATCCTCGACGCCTTCGTCGAATCCGGCGGAACGATGATCGACACCGCCGATGTCTATTCGGCCTGGGTGCCCGGCCATTCGGGCGGGGAGAGC
>DASTDT010000241.1:0-2482 GCA_035710225.1 Sphingomicrobium sp. | reverse complement strand
GATCCCGCTCATCGCCGCGAACGGCTGGTTGAAGAAGCTCAGCTTGCGGTCGAGCTGGAACTGGGCGACCGCGGCCGTCATCCGGTCTGCCAGCTCGCGCTGCGAGACGATGTTGCGGGCCAGCTCGAAGCGCACGTCCTCGAGATCCTGGATGTCGAGCGCGAAGCCGGCGACGGCGCCGGTGGCCAGCGGCACGTCGACCAGCTTGAGCATCCGCCGCTCGCCGCCGATCGTCGCCGGCTGGTTGCGGATGTAGGGACGGCCGGTTTCGAGCGCGGTGATCGCCCCGGCGCTGGCGCTTTCCTCGCCCGGACTGTCGATCAGCTCGCTGCCGCGGGCGATGACCTCGGCCGCGTCGCGAGCCTCGACCGCGGCGACGAAAGCCGAATTGACCAGCCCAAGGCTCATGTCCGGCCCGCGGTACCACATCGGGAACGGGGCGCTTTCGATGAGGTGGGTAAGCGCGTCGAGCGCCGCCTCGGTCATCTGCAGCTGGTTGGCCAGCTTCAGGCGCTCGCTTTCCGAACCGGTGGTGTCGAATACCCACAGCAGCAAGGTGTTCGGCGGATAGGGTGACGGAGCAAGTCCGCCGCGAACCTCGACGACCCGGCTCGATCCGGCGATCCGCGCCTGGCGTACGACCGGCGCGCCGCCTAGCGCGGCGTTGCGAATGTCGGCCTTGAGCGCCGCCAGGTCGCCAGGGTCGAGCCCGCGGCCGTCGCTGGCGAGCGAATCGAGGTCGGCCGGCATGTCGGCCAGGCCAAGATCGCGCTGCAGCAGGCTGTCGGCCTCGATCGCACCGTCAGGGTGGATCAGGAGCGGCCGCGCCGGAAGAGCGCGCAGCAAGGAGGAAAGCGAGCGGGCGCTGTCGACCAGCGTCCTGGCGCGCGCCAGCCGCCGGCCGGCGACGATCATTAGCACGGCCGCGACCGCCACCCAGAACGCGGCAAGGATCGTGACGATGGTGCCAAGGCCCGGGGCGGTCATCGGCCAAGGTCATAGGCAAAGAAAAAGGGCGGCGCCATGCGGCACCGCCCTGTTTTCTTCACTTAGCCGATGTGGCGATCAATAACGGTAATGGTCGGGCTTGAACGGCCCTTCCGGGGTAACGCCGATGTAGGCCGCCTGCTTCTCCGACAAAGTTGTCAGCTTGACCCCGAGCTTGTCGAGGTGGAGCGCTGCGACCTTCTCGTCGAGATGCTTGGGCAGGACGTAGACGTCGTTGCCGTACTTGTCGCCGCCGGTCCACAGCTCGATCTGGGCGAGCACCTGGTTGGTGAAGCTGGAGCTCATCACGAAGCTCGGGTGGCCGGTGGCGCAGCCGAGATTGACCAGCCGGCCCTTGGCGAGAACGATCAGCCGCTTGCCATCGGGGAACGTTACCTCGTCGACCTGCGGCTTGATCTCGGTCCACTTCATGTTGCTGAGCGCGCCGATCTGGATCTCGCTGTCGAAGTGACCGATGTTCGAGACGATCGCCATGTCCTTCATCGCCCGCATGTGGTCGAGCGTGATGACGTCGAAATTGCCGGTCGCGGTAACGAAGATGTCGGCGCGCGGTGCGGCGTCTTCCATCGTCACCACCTCATAGCCCTCCATCGCCGCCTGGAGCGCGCAAATGGGGTCGACCTCGGTCACCAGCACGCGCGCGCCACCGTTGCGCAGGCTAGCGGCCGAGCCCTTGCCGACATCGCCGAAGCCGGCGACGCAGGCGACCTTGCCGGCCAGCATGACGTCGGTTGCGCGGCGGATGGCGTCGACCAGCGACTCCTTGCAGCCATAGAGATTGTCGAACTTCGACTTGGTGACGCTGTCGTTGACGTTGATCGCCGGGAACGGAAGCTTACCCTGCTTGGCAAGGTCGTAAAGACGGTGGACCCCAGTGGTGGTTTCCTCGCTGACGCCCTTGATGTTCGCGACGGTCTTGGTGAGGTAGCCGGGGCGCTCCTTGAGGAAACGCTGGAGGGTAGCGGCGAAGATTTCCTCTTCCTCGTTCGAAGGGGTGAACAGCGCCTCGCCGGCCTCGACCCGCGCCCCCCACAAAGCGAACATGGTGGCATCGCCGCCGTCGTCGAGGATCAGGTTGCAGGTGGTGCCGTCGCCCTCCTTCTCCCAATCGAAGATGCGCGCGGCGTAGTCCCAATATTCCTCCAGCGTCTCGCCTTTGACCGCGAACACCGGCACGCCCGAAGCGGCGATTGCGGCGGCGGCATGATCCTGCGTCGAGAAGATGTTGCACGACGCCCAGCGCACCTCGGCGCCAAGCGCGGTCAGCGTCTCGATCAGCACCGCGGTCTGGATGGTCATGTGCAACGAGCCGGCGATTCGCGCGCCCTTCAACGGCTGCGACGCGCCATATTCCTCGCGCAGCGCCATCAGGCCGGGCATCTCGGTCTCGGCGATGTCGATTTCCTTGCGGCCGAAATCGGCGAGCGAAAGATCCTTGACCAGGAAATCGTTCGTTCCCTTGGCGCGGGTAAGC
>DASTDT010000240.1:0-13440 GCA_035710225.1 Sphingomicrobium sp. | reverse complement strand
CCGCGATCACCGGGGTCGGAAGGCGCCTCGCGCGCTTGGGGGTCAGTGGGTCGTCCATCGGTCCTCTATGCACTGAACGAGCCCGCGCCGCTCTAGGTCCACGAGATGGGCGGTGACCGAGCCGCCGGCCGCCGGCACCAGCCGCGGGTCGAGCCCGGGATAGGCCGCTGCGACGATGTCCGGCACCTGCGCCACGCCCTCGCCCACCAGCCGCAGGATCTGCCGCTCGCGCTGCATCCGGTGGCCCAGCAGCCCGCGCAGATATTGCTTCGGGTTGGTCACCGGCGGCCCGTGCGCGGGATAGAAGACGCGGTCGTCGCGCGCCCGCAACTTCTCGAGGCTCGCCATGTAATCGCCCATGTCGCCGTCGGGCGGCACCACCACGGTCGTCGACCAGCCCATCACATGGTCGCCGGTGAACAAAGCGCCGTCGAACGCCAGGCACAAATGGTTCGACGTATGCCCCGGCGTCGCCACTGCCACGAGCCTCCTGCCCCCATCGAAATCGATAGCCTCGCCGTCCGCCAGGACCCGGTCCGGCGCATAATCGGAGTCGAACGCCGCGTCGGCGCGCGGGCCGACCGTTTCCAGGCTCAAGGCCGAGCAGCCGACGATCGGGGCCCCCGTCGCCGCCTTGACCAGCGCCGCGGCAGGCGAATGGTCGCGGTGGGTGTGGGTGCAGGCGATGGCCGCCACCGGCCGGCCGGCGAGGGCTTCGACGATTGCCGCCACATGGTCGTCGATCGCCGGGCCGGGGTCGATCACCACCAGCTCGTCCTCGCCGACGATGTAGGTCTGCGTTCCGGTGAAGGTGAACGGCGAGGGATTGCCCGCCAGCAATCGGCCCACCCCCGGCTCGAGCGGCTCCAGCAAGGAATAAGGGGCGTCCACGCCATCCCTCTGGCACGGAACGCCCCTGCCGCGCAAAGCCGCGGCGACGGTCGCCTAGCGCCGGGTCTTGCGCTCGATCCGGTCCAGCTCGCGCTCGGCCTCGCGAAGCCCTGCCTCGGCCGCCTTGAGGCTTGCCGCGATCACCTTCTCGTCCACTCCCGCCATCGCCTGGCGGGTGATCGCGTCGACGTCGATCGCCTTGACGGAATCCAGCCCGGCGCGGACCTGCGCCTTGATCCGTTCCGGGTCCTGGCCGGCGCGCCGAAGCTCGGCGGCATTGGCGTCGATCTCGCGCATCGCCTCGTCGACCTCGATCTTCGCATTGGCCAGCTCGCGGCGCATTTCCTCCTTGTCGATCTTCACTTCGGACATCGCTTCGCGAATGTCGCGGCGGACCTCGTCCATGTCGACCTTGGAAAGCTCGGCTCGGGCCTGCGCCAGTTCCCGGCGGATCTCGGCGCGCTCCTCGGGCGTCAGATCGTCCCAGTCCTTCTCTTGGCCATTGATCATGATGCGCTCTCCATTGCGGGGCGTCGGGGGAATCGGCGCGATCGGGGCGACCTGCGCGATCGGGGCAATTGGCGCAATCGCCGCCACGGGCGCTACCGCTGCAACCGGTGGCACGGGCGCTTTCGGAGCGGCCGGCGCTTCCACATCGACATAGCGCGTTGCCCAGCTGGCGGTCAGCGGCAATGCGATGACGGCGGCGGCTGCGATTAGCGCCTTGCCGGTGATCCGGCTGGTGGAATCGGGGGTGGTAAGCATGGCTCCTAATCTCCTTTGCAAGGTGGTCGGTCGGTCGAGCGCGCCGGCGAACAGCAGGGCGCGGCCCGATGCGGCCTTGGCGATCGCCTGCCCGTAAGCGGCGCGGTCGTCGGCATTGGCCTTTTCAAGCACCCGCGCGTCGCAGGCGGCCTCCTGGTCGAAGCGGAAGGCGGCGTGCGACAGCCAGGCCAAAGGATTGAACCACATCGCGCACAGCAGGCCGTAGGCCAGATGGTTGGCAATGATGTCGCCGCAGCGGTGATGCGCCAGCTCATGGTCGAGCGCCAGGCGGCGCTGGTGGGCTGCGAAGCGCTCGTCGAAGTCGATCGGAACGGCGATCACCCGGTCGAAAATGCCGAATGCCAGCGGCCCGCCCACCGCGCCGCTTCGAACGATCCGGATTCCGTCGAGCCGGGCGAGCTGGACCGAGTCGTCGAGCACTGCTCGGCGCTGCCGCCGATAGACCAGCAAGGTGCGCACCAGCATCGCCCCGGATCCGGCGATCCACAAAGCGAGCGCAATCGAATCCCAGCCGCCAAGCTGCTCCACCAGCGACATGTCGACTGGCGCAGCCGGGGTCGGCGCGAAGCTGGCCGACGTCATCGCAAGTGCCGCCGGCTCGATTGCCGGAACCTGGCGCTCGACCGTCGTCGTCAGCGTCGGCATCGCCAGCCGTGCCGCCGGGATCAGCCACAGTCCATAAGCGACGCCCGCTCCGAACCGCCGCCTGACCGGCTCGCGAACCAGCAGCACCAGCGTCATCAGCAGCGTCGTCGCGACCAGCGTATCGACCAGCCACGCGCTCATTTGCGAAGCTCCTTCAGAAGCGTCTCGATCGCGGCAATGTCCTCCTCGTCGAGCGCTTCCTCCTCGGCCATGTGCGCGAACAGCGGCGACAATCTGCCCCCGAACAGCCGCCCGACGAAGCGGCGCGATTCATCGGCGACGCACGGCTCGCGCGCGATGGCCGGCGAATAGAGGAATCGGCGGCCGTCCTTGTTCGGTTTGACCGCGCGCTTGGCGAGCAATCGCGACAGCAGGCTCTTGACCGTCGCCAGGGTCCACTCGCGGGTGGCCGGGACGCGTTCGGCGATGTCGGTCGCGGTGAGCGGCTGGCCGGCCGACCAAAGCACTTCCATGACATCCCATTCCGCGTCGCTGAGCCGCTTTTCCAAGGTGCGATTCCTCTCTTGCGATTACAGGTGTAATCTCATCCGATTACGTTTGTAAACACTAAAAAGGAAAGGCGCCCGCGGCCATGCCGCGGACGCCTCCACTGCCCTCGCGTCGGGGAGCAATTACTGTCCGCGAAGCTCGGCGATCTTGGCGCGCAGCTTTGCGCTGAGATCGGCGCGAAGGGCCGCGTTCATCTCGCTGTCCTTCTCGACCCGCGCCAGCGCCTTCTCGAGCCCCGACGCGATTTCCGTCTTGTCGCCGGTCTTGGAGCAGATGGCGATCTTGGCCTTTTCCTGCTTCTTCTCGCTGCCCGCCGGGGCGGATTCGACCACCGTCATCTGGCCGGGGCACTTCATGGCCCGGGGCGAATCGCCGTGGTGCATGTGCATTTCGCGCTTGCCGTCGCCTTCGCCGACGACGACCCGCTTCTCGATGATGGTTTTCTCGCCCGGCTCGTCGGCCACGGCGGGGGCGGCGAAGGCCATTCCGCCAAGCGTGACGCTTAGCGCAATGCCGAGGCCGGCAATCTGCCGGAGCGAACTCTGGTGGGTATTGAGCATCTTCAATCGTCCTTTCAGTTCATCGAGGGAGGTCAAAGCGCACAGCGAGCGCGGCACTGGCCGGGCCGCGCTGCGCAAGATGGTTTCGCCATAGGAGCGCGGGTCGCAGGCCCCGGGGGTTGCGAGCACGCTCATGTCGCACGCCGATTCCATGTCGCGGCGGAATGCGCCGAGCGCCACATAGGTCAGCGGATTGAACCACAGGGCGGCGCCGGCGGTCAGCGCGGCGGCGCTGGCCCAGATATCGCCGCGGCGGTGGTGAAGGCATTCGTGGAGCAAGGCGACGCGCTGCTGATCGGGTGTGAAGCGGGTCTCGAAATCGGCCGGGAGCAGGATCAGGCGATGAACGAGGCCGGTCGCCGCCGGGCCGTCGACCGCCGGAGTGATGACCATGTCGCAGTCGATCCCCTCCGCCTGGTAAGGCCGCCCTTCGCTCAGCGCGCGGCGAAGGAACAGCCAGTGGCGCGCAAGGTGAACGGCGAGAAAGACGAACGCCCCCGCCAGCCACGGAAGGGTCCAGCCGATGGCCGTTGCGGGCATGGCGCTCGCCACCGGCTCGACCACCATCATCCACGTCGCGCTGCCTTTCGGGGCTACGTCGGCGGCAAGGTCGGGAATGGGCGGAACAACCAGCCGAAGCGCCGGCGCCAGCCACAATGCGAATGCCGCACGGGGACCGAATGCGCGCGCGACCGGCGCCCGGATCAGCAGCACAAGTGCGACCAGCAGCGACGCGCCGATAAGATTGCTCGCCAGCGCGCTCACTTGCGAAGCCCCTTCACCAGCTGCTCCAGCTCGGCGACGTCCTCGTCGGTAAGGTCGCGGCGGGCGGCGAGCTCGGCAACCAGCGGCGACAGGCGGCCGCCGAACAGGCGGTCTACCAGCCGGCCAGCCTGGTCGGCGGCGACCGAATCGCGGGCCACCAGCGGCGAGTAGAGGAATCGCCGGCCCTCGGCCCGGGTTTCCAGCGCGCCCTTCTCGACCAATCGGGCAAGCATCGTCTTGACCGTCGTCGCCGACCATTGCCGTTCGCTCGGCGCTGCGGCGATGACGTCGCTCGCGGCCATTGGCGAGCGAGTCCACAGGATCGCCATCAGCTCCAGCTCGGCCTCGGAAAGTCGGGTGTCGCGGTCCATGCGACTACATTTGTAGTCAGCCGCTGAACGCGTGATGAACGATGGTTTTCAGGCCTTGGCGAAGGCGGCGCTGCTGGCGACCAGCGCCGGGTCCAGGCGCCGCGCCGCCCGTTGGAAAGCGAGCGGATAGAGGTGACCGAACAACCGCTCCATGCTGCGGTCCCAACCATAGTTTCGGGCCCGCGCCACCGCTGCCTCGGACATTGCGCGATGGTCGCCGCCGAGGACTTCGGCGATGTTGCGCGCCATCGCCGCGCTGTCGTCGATCGGTCCGAGCCGTCCGATCGAAGGATCGACCCGGTCGATCATCGCCCCGGCCGCGACTCCGACCACCGGAAGGCCGGAAGCCTGTGCCTCGATGATCGAAATGCCGAAGGTCTCGTCGGCCATCCCCGACACGTAGACGTCGGCGCTGGCCAGCAGTCGCGCCAGAAGGTCGCGGTCACCCACGAAGCCGGGCGCGTGGATGCGCTTATCGCCGGAGGCGAGGATTTCGGCGCGCAGCGGACCGTCGCCGACCAGCACCAGCCTGGCGCCGAGCGACCGCGGCAACCGCCGGAATGCTTCGACCACGACGTTGGCGCGCTTCTCGCGGTCGATCCGGCCGGCATAGACCAGTAGTGGGGTTTCCGGGCCGGCTCCGAACGCGGCGCGCATTGCCGGGTCGCGCCGCTCTGGCGTGAACTCGCCGAGCTCGACCCCCAACGGCACGATTTCCGGATCGAGGCCGAGCTCGCGAAGCTTGGCGGCGCCGCCGTTCTCGCTCATCGCGTAGAGCGCGTCGAACCGGCGATAGAGGCTTCCGCAATAATGGTAGCACAGCCGCGATGCGGCGCCGGCCAGCGCCGGCCCGACGAACCGCCGGAACGGCCGCTCGACGTAGACCTTCGGAAAGTCGGTGCAATAGGCCGCGACCAGCGCGGTCCCGGGGTGGCGCCGGGCATGACCGATCGCCGCCCACGGCAGATTATAGGCGTCCTGGCACTCGATCAGGTCGGGCCGGTAGCGCTCGAGCACGCGTCGGACCGCGCCGTTGCGAAGCATCAGCCGGTAATTTGGGCTGCCCGGCACCTTGGGCGAGGCGATGGTGGCGGTGATCGTCCGCCCCTCCTCGACCAGGCTGTCCTCGGCGCCCGGGACGATCAGCAAGTGGCGGTGCGGGGTCGCGGCCAAGATATGGCGCCGCTTGTGCCGCAAATAGGTGCCGACCCCGCCGCCGACCGCGGACCAGCTTTGCGTGATGTCGCACAGCAGGCGCCCGTCCGGGGTCGACATCGGGCAAGGCGGATCATGGCGGCTCATCGGTCGCCTCAACCACCAAGCGGCTGGAAAGTGCCGCGACGGGGGTCCCGGCGCGACTGTCGGAAAATTTTACGCAAACCTGCGTCGCGCGCCAATCGTCCGGATACTTTTTGTAGGATTTCCGGACTTTTTTCCAATTGGCACATCGATTGCATCATTGGTTGCGTCCACTTGGTTCCACAAACCAAACACAAAGGGCGGCTGCGGTGTCTGGTCCCGCGGCCGCCCTTTTCGTTACGAAGCGGCCTTTTCGACATCCGCGACGAGTTGCTGCAGCTCGCCACTCTCGAACATCTCCATCATGATGTCGCTGCCGCCGACGAACTCGCCCTTGACGTAGAGCTGCGGAATGGTCGGCCAGTCGGAATAGCTCTTGATGCCCTGGCGGATGTCCTGGTCGGCGAGTACGTCGACCGTCTCGTACTTCTTCCCCAGATGGTCGAGGATCGCCACCGCTCGGCTCGAAAAGCCGCATTGCGGGAACAACGTGCTGCCCTTCATGAACAGCACGACGTCATTGGCCTTGACGATGCTTTCGATCCGCTCGTCGCTGTCGGTCATCGTTGATCTCCGGATGGAACGGCGGTCTCTAGCTGCAGGGCGTGCAGCTCCGTTCCCATCTTGCCCTTGAGCGCGGCATAGACCGCCTGGTGCTGGCGCACCCGGCTCATGCCCGCGAATTCCGCGGCGACGACCCGCGCGTGATAATGGTCGCCATCGCCGGCGAGGTCGCGGATCTCGACCCGCGCCTGCGGGAACGCGGCCAGGATCATCGCCTCGATATCGCTTGCCGGCATCGCCATCGCATGCGTCCTAGTTGATCTGTTCGATGATCTGGCGGCGCGCCTCGACCATCTTGTGGCCGAGCGTGTCGCGGATCACGTCCTCGTCGCATTCCACCCCGGCCGCGGTAAGGTCGCCGAGCACCTTGCGAATGACATCCTCGTCGCCGGCTTCCTCGAAATCGGCGCGGACGACGTCCTTGGCATAGCTCTCTGCCTCGGCCTCGGTCAGCCCCATCTTGGCGGCCGCCCATTGCCCGAGCAGCTTGTTGCGGCGGGCGATGACCCGGAACTGCATCTCCTCGTCGCGCGCATATTTGGTTTCGAAGGCGCGCTCGCGATCGTCGAATTGGGACATGGATTCCTCTGCGTTGTTCAAGGCGCAGATAGGCGCGGGCGGAGCGTCCGTCCAGCGCTACGGCTTGGGCTCGTTCAGCGCCGAGCCCGGCAGGTGAACAGACCGCCAGCTGCCGGCCTCGCGGCGATCGACTAGGGTCCGCCTGGCCACTGCCGCCGTCAGCCTAGTTCAGCGAAACCCAGGTTTGCGTCGCGGCGGCAAGTAGATCGCCATGCCGATCGAACAAGGCGGTCGCTGCCCGATGCTTGCGGCCCTCGCTTCCTTGTCCCCACCCGGTGACGATTAACGGCTCCCCGCAGGGCACCGGAGCGACCATCCGCACCCCGATCCGCCCGAGCAGGGCAAGGCCGGCCAGCTTCTCGACTGCGAAATAGCCCGGGCAATCGAGCGCAGCCCAGACGAATTCAGAGCGCAATGCGCCGTCCTCGCCGGCGAACTCAAGGTCCGCGATCCAGGTCGCGGCCACCTGGTCCGCGCCGGTCGGCCCCGCGAAGATTCGCCAGCCGTCATTCGATTGCCGCTCGGGTCCGCACACGAAGCAGCCGGGATAGATATGTGACTTGAGGCCGGTGTAGCGGCGTTCCGCTTCGCGCGCCTCGTCGAAGGACGGGGGCGCAGGCACGTCGATCTCAATCGGCGCGCGCTCGGCAAGGGCCAGCAGGTCTTCGCCGTCGAACAGCGCTGCCTTTTCAGCATCGCATTCGATCGTCAGTTCGCGGTCGAGCGGCGCCGGTCGCTTGAGAGTCACGACGACGTCCGAGCCGCCCAATTCCCTCGCGACGAGCCCGGCAAAATAGCCGCCGTTGGCGCTGTCCGGCGGACCGCGGAAACGCCGGTCGATGCGGACGATCGTCAAAGCGTGACCACCAGCTTGCCGACGACCGAGCGGGCGCCAAGCGCGGCGATCGCCTCGCCGGCGCGCGCGAGCGGATAGGTCGCGCTGACCTTGGGCGCGATCCGGCCCTCGTCCCAAAGACGGAACAGCTCGGCGACATGCGCCGCATTGGCCGCGGGCTCCCGCGCGGCGAACGCGCCCCAGAACACGCCACATACATCGCAACTCTTCAGCAAGGTGAGATTGAGCGGCAGCCTGGGGATCCCGGCCGGAAAACCCACCACCAGGTAGCGGCCGGCCCAGGCGATTGCGCGCAGCGCCGCCTCGGCATAGTCGCCGCCGACCGGGTCGAGGATTACGTTCGCGCCGTCCGGGCCGACGGCCGACTTGAACAGGCTCGCGAGCGCTTTGCGGTCGACCTCGCCGACCGGATAGACAAACGTTTTGTCCGCCCCCGCCTCGAGCGCCGCCGCCGCCTTGAGGTCGGACGAAGCAGCGGCGATCACGCGCGCGCCCAGCGCCTTGCCGAGCTCGACCGCCGCAAGCCCGACCCCGCCGCCAGCGCCAAGCACCAGCAGCGTCTCGCCGGCCGCCAACCGCCCGCGATCCTTGAGCGCGTGGATGGCCGTGGCATAGGTCATCAGCAGCGCGGAGCCTTCCGTGAAGCCGCGATTGCCGGGCAGACCGAAGGCGTTGGCCGCGGGCAGCACCGCCAGTTCGGCAAGCCCGTTCCATCCGCACGCGCCGATCACCCGGTCACCGATTGCCCAGCCCGCAACTCCCTCGCCGACCGCGGCCACCTCGCCGGCGATCTCACCGCCCGGCGCGAACGGGCGCGGCGGCTTGAACTGATACTTGTCCTCGATGATCAGCACGTCGGGAAAATTGATCGCGCAGGCGCGTACGCGGACGAGCAGCTGCCCGGGCCCGGCGACCGGCGCGTCGATCTCCGCCAGCTCCAGCGTGTCCGGCCCGCCCGGGCTTCGCGACAATAAGGCCTTCACGCCTCGTATTGCGCGGTGGTCTTGGCGCGCACTTCCTCGGCGGTCACATCGGGCGCCGTCTCGACCAGCCGGAACGGGCTGTCGTGGTCGCTGCGCTGGAACACCGCGAGGTCGGTGATGATCATGTCGATGACGTTCTTGCCGGTCAGCGGAAGCGTGCATTCTGGGATGAACTTGGGTTCGCCGTTCTTGGAAACGTGCTCCATCACGACGATGATCTTCTTGACGCCGGCGACGAGGTCCATCGCCCCGCCCATGCCCTTGATCATCTTGCCCGGGATCATCCAGTTGGCGATGTCACCCTTCTCGCTGACTTCCATCGCGCCCAGCACGGCGAGGTCGATATGCCCGCCGCGGATCATCGCAAAGCTCTGCGCGCTGTCGAAATAGCTGGTCTGGGGAAGCTGGCTGACGGTCTGCTTGCCGGCATTGATGAGATCGGCGTCGACCTCGTCCGGATACGGAAAGGGCCCGATCCCCAGCATTCCGTTCTCCGACTGCAGCGTCACCGTCTTGCCGGCCGGAATGTAATTCGCGACCAGGGTCGGGATGCCGATGCCGAGATTGACGTAATAGCCGTCCTCGAGCTCCTGAGCAGCCCGTGCCGCCATCTGGTTGCGGTCCCACGCCATACCTATTTATCTCCGTCCCAGCGGTTTTCCGGCGCGAACACCTCCTCGATCGTTCCGCGCAGCCCCGGCCCGTAGACCGGGTTCGACAGCAGGAACCAGCCGTTGCCCCACAGCCCGCCGACCGCCCCGCTGGTCGCCAGCCGCCGCCGCTCCAGCGGTGCCAGCCCCTGCGCGTTGAGCAGGTCGGTGAAATCGCCCATCTGGTCGCCGGCCATCGCCACCACGCAATAGGTGCTGGCAATGTGCCAGCGGCGCCCGTCCTTGCCGCTTTTCCCGTCGACATCGCCGCGCAGGAACAGCGTCTTTAGATGCTCGGCCGGCCCTACCCCTGCGGCATTCAGGCCGGCTGCGGTCGCCGCCGCATTGGGCGAATCCCGGTTGGTGTTGAAGATGACCGTCACTCCCAGCGCGCGCAGGTCGCGAAGGGCCTCCGTCGCCCCGGGCATTGCCGGCTGCCCGGAGGTGCGCGCACGCTCTTGCCAACGGTTGAGCACCGCGCGGTCCGAACTCACTCCCCGCGCGGCAAGCGCATGTTCGAGGCCCTGGTTCTGAACCGCCGTCTCGTCGGCATCGAGGATCACCGCAAATGGCTTGCGCCCGCAATCCGCGAAGCGGGGGTCGGCGAGGCTCGCGCCTGGCGACAGCACCACGCTTCGCGCCGGCCGCCTGCGCACGGCGTCGCGGACATATTGTTCGAATGCGCGATAGGTCTGAACGCTTGCCGCCGCCCCTTCCGCCGCGCCGTACAGCCACTGCATCCCGCCCGGCACCTCGGGCGGCTTCGGCGGCGGCGGCGGCGGAGCCGGCGTGGCGGTGGCGACGCTGGGCGGCACGTAAGCGACGACCGGTTCCGGCGGCGGGGCCGTTGCGCAACCCACGACCGCCAGGGCGCTCAGCGCCGTTGCTGCGAGCCGCCTCATGCCGCTTCCCGCTCGCGAGTCGTCGTGAACTCGATCTTCTTGTCGTAGGGCGCGCCCAGGATCAGCCGGTTGACGTAGATCGACGGCAGATGGATGCAGTCCGGATCGAGGCTGCCGACCGGAACGATTTCTTCCACTTCGGCAACGCAGACCTTGCCGCAGGTCGCCGCGGGCAGGTTGAAGTTGCGCGCGGTCTTGCGGAACATGAGGTTGCCGCTCTCGTCCGCCTTCCAGCCCTTGACGATGCTCAAGTCGGCGAAGATCCCTCGCTCCAGGATGTACTCCTGCCCGTCGAAGGTCTTGACCTCCTTGCCCTCGGCGACCTGCGTTCCCACCCCCGTCTTGGTGTAGAATCCGGGGATGCCCGCGCCGCCGGCCCGCATCCGCTCGGCGAGCGTCCCCTGCGGGCAGAATTCGACTTCCAGCTCTCCTGACAGAAACTGACGCTCGAACTCCTTGTTCTCGCCGACGTAGGACGAGATCATCTTCTTCACCTGCCGGGTCCGAAGAAGCTTGCCGATGCCTTCATTGTCGATTCCGGCGTTGTTCGACGCGAAGGTCAGGTCCTTGACCCCGCTGTCGCGGATCGCGTCGAGCAGCCGCTCCGGAATCCCGCACAGCCCGAACCCGCCGGCGGCGATCAGCATCCCGTCGCGGAGCAGCCCGTCCAGCGCGGCCGTGGCGTCCGGGTAGAGCTTGCTCGCCAAGACTAGCCCCGGAGCTTCGACAGCACGCCCTGCAATTGCATGGCGTTGGACATGTCGCCCTCGACCTTGAGCTTGCCGGTCATGAAGGCGGTCATCCCGTCGAGCTGGCCGGCGGCCATCGCCTGCCAGTCGTCCCAGCTCACCTTGATCGTGGTATCGGCGTCGCCGCCGTCCTCGCTCACCGTCTCCGCTGCTCCGTCGAGCATGATCGCCCCGTCGCCGCCGAAGTCGAGCTTGACCCTCTTGCCGGGCAGCCAGGCCTGGTTTTCCTGCATCTTGGTGGCGAGTTCTTGCTTGGTCATGGCGCGGTCTCCTTTGATCACCGCCTAGCCACGCGCGGGGGCGAGGTCTAGAGGGGGAACATGAGCTACGATACCGACCTCCAACTGTTCATCGACGGCGCCTGGAAGAGCGGCGAAGGCCGCGACGCGCACACCGTCGTCAACCCGGTCGACGGCGGCGGAATTGCCGACGTGCCCTATGCCACAAAAGCCGACCTCGACGAGGCGCTCGCAGCGGCCGAACGCGCCTGGCCGGAGTGGCGGGCGATGGACGTCGAGAAGCGCGGGAGCATCCTGCGCAAGGCGGCCAGGCTGCTGCGCGAACGGGCCGACTCGATCGGCGCCGTGCTCACCCAGGAACAGGGCAAGCCGATCGCCGAAGCCAAGGCCGAAGTCCTCGGCTCGGCGCAGTTGTTCGACTGGTATGCCGAAGAAGCCAAGCGCGACTATGGCCGCACCCTCGTCCGGCCCGCCGGCCAGCTTTCGCGGGTCATCCGCCAGCCGGTCGGCCCGGTGGCGACGTTCACGCCGTGGAACTTCCCGATCTATTTGCTGGCCAAGAAGGTCAGTGCCGCGCTCGCCGCCGGCTGCACAGTCATCTCGCGCCCGCCGCACGAGACCCCGGGCTGTGCCACCGAGCTGTTCCGCGCCCTTGCCGACGCCGGCATTCCAAGGGGCGTCGCGCAGCTGGTCCACGGCGATGCCGATCTGATCAGCCGCACGCTGATCGGCTCGAGGGAGATCCGGAAGGTCAGCTTCACCGGCTCGACCGCGGTCGGCAAGCATCTGATGCGACTCGCAGCCGACACGATGACCCGGATCACGATGGAATTGGGCGGCCACGCGCCGGTGCTGATCTTCGACGATTGCGATCTCGACAAGACGCTCGACATGGTCGTCCCGCAGAAGTTCCGCAACGCCGGCCAGGTGTGCGTCTCGCCGACCCGCTTCTACGTCCAGGAATCGATCTACGATGCCTTCCTCGCCGGCTTCGCCGAGCGCACCGCCAATGTGAAGGTCGGAAACGGGATGGAAGCCGAGACCAGAATGGGCCCCCTCGCCAACGCCCGGCGGCCCGAGGCGGTCGGGGCCTTGATCGACGACGCAGCGGCCAAGGGCGCGCGCGTGCTCGCCGGCGGAAAGAGGGGACCGGATGGCAAGGAGGGTGGCGGCTTCTTCTTCCAGCCGACCTTGCTCGCCGACGTGCCCAACACCGCCGACATCATGAACGAGGAGCCGTTTGGCCCGGTCGCCGTGACCCGTTCTTTCCGGGAGTTCGACGAGGTCATCGCCGAGGCCAACCGCCTGCCGTTCGGTCTCGCGGCCTTCGCCTTCACCGAGAACGGCCGCCGCGCCAACCTCATCGGCGACCTCATTGAAAGCGGCATGGTCGGGATCAATACCTTCGCCATCTCGGTCGCCGACGCGCCGTTCGGCGGGGTCAAGGATTCGGGCTTCGGCTCGGAAGGCGGCAAGGAAGGCTTGGAGAGCTACCAGGTGGTCAAGGCGATCCACCAGGCCTGAAGCTATTTGTAAGCGCCCTCGCGCAGGTTGATGCCGTGCTCGACCCAGGCCTTGAGTGCGCACAGCATCTGCGACCAACCCATGCAATTGCCGTAGCTGGCCTTGAGGCCCGAGTCGGTATCGCGCCAACCGTGCTCCTCAATTTCGACCAGCGTGCGCTCGCCGTCGTCGACCGGCTTGAAAGTCATGGTGACATTGGTCTGGTATCCGGCCGGCTGCTCTCCTTCAGTGGCGTCCCACCGCAGCACGATTCGCTCGTTCGGCACCACCTCGTCGACCTCGACCGGGAACGCGCCGGGGAAATCGTGGAAATCCCACATCACCGTTGCGCTCTCCTCCAGCCGCCCCTTTGCCCCGCCGGTGGTGAAATAGGAGGATAATTGCACGGGATCGGCAACGGCCTCGAACACCTGTGCGGGCGGGCGCGAGACGTGGATCATCACTTTGAACTTGGGGTCCATCGAACGACTCCCGGCTGATCGTCGACCTTAGCGATTCCTTGCTTTCGCGGGAACGGCGAGATGGGTATTGCGCCCAGCCATGACCAAACGCACCGGTGGCCGGATT
>DASTDT010000239.1:0-11305 GCA_035710225.1 Sphingomicrobium sp. | reverse complement strand
CAGGAGCCAGATGCGCAGCGGCTCGCCGATCAGGGGGAAGGCCGAGAAGAAGCCGGTGATGACCTGCGCACCCCAATAGCTCATCTGTCCCCACGGCAGGACATAGCCCATGAAGGCGGTCGCCATCATCAGCAGGTAGATCACCAGCCCGAGCATCCAGATCAGCTCCCGCGGCGCCTTGTACGAACCATAATAGAGGCCCCGGAAGATGTGGATGTAGGTGACGATGAAGAAGAAGCTGGCGCCATTGGCGTGGGCGTAGCGCATCAGCCAGCCGGCGTTGACGTTGCGCATGATGTGCTCAACCGACGTGAAGGCGCCGTCGGCCGACGCGTAATAGTGCATCGCAAGCACGATTCCGGTGACGATCTGGATGGTTAGGAACAGTCCCGCCAGAACCCCGAAATTCCAGAAGTAATTGAGATTGCGCGGGACCGGATAGCCGCCGCCGACCGCCCCGTAGACCAGCCGTGGAAGCGGCAGCCGCTCGTCGAACCACTGGCCCAGCGCGGTCTTGGGTTCATAGGGCTTGGCCCACGAAAAACTCATCTTCGCTTACCCCTCAACCGATCGTCACGACAGTGTCGGACGTGAACTGATATTCCGGAACCACGAGGTTGGTCGGCGCCGGGCCTTTGCGAATCCGCGCGGCGGTGTCGTAATGCGAGCCGTGGCAGGGGCAGAAATAGCCGCCGTATTCGCCCCTGTTCTCGCCCTCGCCGGTGCCCAGCGGGACGCAGCCCAAATGGGTGCACACGCCCAGCGTGATCAGCCAGTTTTGCTTGCCCGGCTTGGTCCGCTCAGCCAGCGTCTGGGGATCGCGAAGGTCGCCGGCGTTGACGGCGTTGGCCTCGGCGATTTCCTTGGGCGTCAGGTTGCGCACGAACACCGGTTGCTTGCGCCACACGGTCTTGATCGCCTGTCCGGGCGCGATCTTGGAGATGTCGACCTCGGTCGAGGCCAGAGCCAGCACGTCGGCCGACGGGTTCATCTGGTACACCAGCGGTGCGACCGTCGCGACCGCGCCGACGCCGGCGAAGCTGACTGCGGCAATATTGATGAAATCGCGCCGGCGAAGGCTGTGATCGGCCTCCATCGCGGCTTGAGATTCTTCCACCGTGGTCATGCTCACCCTTTGACCTGTTGTTTTTCCGGCCCCGGACAGGACGCGGCTAAGACGCGACGCTCCGGGCGAACCCGGCGCTCAAGTTGGCGCGCTGATAGCGCCTCGACCGCCAGTTGCAAATGGCCAAATTGCCGCATTCGGAGCCCGGGCTTGCGAGCAGAGGAGGGGTTTCCTAAGCCCGGTGCGGCCATGCGCATCGCCCTTTATGAACCGGAAATCGCCGGCAATGTCGGCGCGGTGATGCGGCTCGGCGCCTGCTTCGGGGTCGGCGTTGATCTGATTGAGCCCCTGGGCTTCACCTGGGACGATCGCCGCGTTCGGCGAACCGCGATGGACTATATCGACCATGTTGAGGTCCACCGCCATCGCGACTTCGAATCATTCCGGGCGGCGATGCCGGGCCGCCTCGTCCTGCTCACCACCAAGGTCGCGGACAGTCTCTACGACTTCGCCTTCGAATCCGGCGACGTGCTGCTGTTCGGCAAGGAGAGCGGCGGCGTGCCCGCCGACATCGCGGGGCAATGCGATGCCCGCGTTCGCATCCCCCTCCGCCCGCAGGTCCGCTCGTTCAATCTTGCCACCTCGGCCGCGATCGCACTCGGCGAGGCGCTTCGCCAGACCCAGGGATTGCCCTAACCGGTCTCGCCAGCCGCCAGCATTTCCTCGTGGCTCGCCCTGCGTCCGCTCCACGCCGCGCGAAACATCATCGCCGAGGCGTAGAGCACGACCGCCGCCACCAGCCAGCGCAGAACGTCCAGCGGCATATCGCGGACGACGAAAGCGGCAAGGAATACCGCCGGCACGCTGCCGATCACGATCCCCATCGCGACCCGGAGGTCCAGCTGACCAATCAGGATGTGGCGCGTGCCCGCCCCGGCGATCGTCAGCGCGCCGCCGGTCGCCATGATCGGGAAGGCGAGCTTGGGGTCGAGGCCCATCAGGCTAAGCATGACGAGGCTCGGCGCATAATGGCCGATTGCGAAATTGAGCAGGATTCCGAACAGGAAATTGGCGGCGATGGCGATGACCGTCTGCAATGGACTGCCTTGTAGATGAACGGGCCGAGCGCCGCTACATGGGCGCCATGATGACCCTCGACGACCAGCAACAGGCGGCCCGCGACTGGTTCGAATCGCTGCGCACGCGGATCTGCGACGCGTTCGAGGCGATCGAGCGCGAGGCCGGAAGCGATGCAGCCTTCGAATATATCCCGTGGGAGCGCATAGAAGAGGACGGGGAGCCCGGCGGAGGCGGCGTTCGCGGCCAGATGAAGGGCAAGGTGTTCGAGAAAGTCGGGGTCAACGTGTCGACCGTCGGCGGCCGCTTCTCCGAGGAGTTCGCCAAGTCGATCCCCGGCGCCGAGGAGGATCCCAGTTTCTTCGCCACCGGCATCAGCCTGGTCGCGCACATGGTCAATCCCAACGTGCCCGCGGTGCACATGAACACGCGCTTCCTGACTACCACCCGGCGCTGGTTCGGCGGCGGCGCCGATCTCAACCCGGCGATCCCATTTGCCGAGGACACAGAAGACTTCCACGCCCGGCTTCGGGCCGCCTGCGCCAAGCACGACCCGACCTTCTACCCGCGTTTCTCGAAATGGGCGGAGGAGTATTTCTGGCTCCCCCACCGCGGCCGTTCCCGCGGTGTCGGCGGCATCTTCTACGACCGGCTGGAGGACCATTTCGACGCCCATTTCGCGTTCACCCGCGACGTCGGCGAAGCCTTCCTCGACATCTTCCCGGCGATCGTCCGGCGGCGCATGAACATGCCGTTCGGCGCTGCGGAAATGGAAGCGCTGCTCGAATTTCGCGGCCGCTATGTCGAATTCAACCTGCTCTACGACCGCGGCACGCTGTTCGGACTCAAGACCGGCGGCAACATCGACGCCATCCTGATGAGCCTTCCGCCGCTGGCGAAATGGAGCTGATCAGGCGGCGCGGTCGACGTCGGGAACGGTGATTGGCGCGCCGGTAACCTGCGCATAGATTCGCGCCGTCATCACCGCCTGGATGGCAAGGAACGCCGACGCCACCAGACCGACCGCGACCGCGACCAGCAGGCTTCCAGGGGTCAGGCCGGTGTCTCCGCCGAGCGCCAGTTGCGCGACCGCTCCGAACACCCACTGCACCGTCAGGCTGACGATGAGCGAGGCGACGAACAGCGCAAGGAAGGTCGCGATCAGCTTGCCGCCGATGCCGCGGCCAAGCTGCCAGCCACGCTTGAGAGCGCTCCATGGGCCGATCTTTTCGATCGCGGCCGCCGGGATGAACAGCGCGATTCGGAAGAAGATCAGCATCGCCACCATCACCGCGGCGAGGACGGCGAAGGCGAATTTCGGCGGGATCGCGGCCGGATTGGTGGGCAAGTCGCCGCCCGGAACGGCAGCGAAGGCGAAGAGCAGCATCAGCGGCAGGAGGAGAAGTCCGAACAGGATGAAGCCGACAATGACGATCAACGTTCGGCGGAGCGCCAAGGCTATGGTCTGGCCGATCGATCCGCGGGCGCCGGTGGCAAGCAGCATGAGGGTAATGGCGCCGATCAATTCGACGAACAGCACGGCGTAGATCAACAGCAGCGCGGAGCTCGAGGTGGCCTCGGCCGAGCCGAGCGGCGGCGTGAACAACCGGAAGGCGACGGTCGGCAGCAGCACGAAGGTCAGCAGCACCGGGGTCACGAGCTTGCGCTCGCGGACCAGGAAGTCGCGCGTTTCATCCCAGGCGCGGTTGATTGACACGGACATGGATGCGCAACCCTTTCTCGACCCGGCGCTCTTATGGTGGGAGATCGGCAGCCTTGCAATCGCGGCGCGGGCGGCGTCATTGCGCGCGGGATGAAGGCGATCGACGGCATCGAATGGCGCGTGACGCCGGGGCTGACCGATTATGCCGACGCCCTTGCGGCGATGGAGGCGCGCGCCGCCGCTGTCCGCGATGGATCAGCGCCGGAGCTGGTGTGGTTGCTCGAGCATCCGCCGCTGTTCACCGCGGGCACCAGCGCCGACCCCAGCGAGCTTTTCAATCCGCTCGACTTCCCGGTGTTCGAGGCCGGGCGCGGCGGGCGCTACACCTATCATGGCCCCGGCCAGCGGGTCGGCTATGTGATGCTCGACCTCGAGCGCCGCGGCCGCGACATCCGGCGCTTCGTCCACGCGCTCGAAGGCTGGATGATCGATTCGCTCGGCCTCCTCGGGGTCGCGGCTCGGCGCGAGCCTGGGCGGATCGGGATTTGGACCGGGCACGGGCCGGGCGAAGCCAAGATTGGCGCGATCGGCGTACGGGTGAAGCGCTGGGTCACCCTTCATGGCTTTTCGGTCAATGTCGCGCCCCGGCTCGATCATTTCGGCGGAATTGTTCCCTGCGGCATCGCCGAATATGGGGTGACCAGCCTCGAAGCGCTCGGAAACGGCGCGACTATGGCCGATCTGGACGCCGCGCTGGAGCGGAAATTGGCCGATTTCGTGAGCGCGCTCGGAGCCAGCGACAAAGTGCCTTGAGGCAATTGACCCTTCCGACTATTGTGCGCGCGATTTGCGAGGGGACCACCCTGCTCCAGATCGTAAATTATCAAGGGAGTTTTGAATGCGTGCTCTTATCCTGGTCGCTACGGCGGCCCTGGCGCTCTCGGCTTGCAACAATGCGGGCGACGCCGAAGAAAATGCGGCCGTCAACGAAGCGCTCGCAACCGAGAACGTCGTCACCGACAATCTCGCGGTCGACGCCAATGCGATCAACGCGACCGACAATGCGACGGCCAATGCGGTGGTCGAAGACCTGACGACCAACAACGCCGATACCAACCTCGCCAACGGCATGTAATCCAACCGGCGCCTGCCAAAGCGGGCGCCGGCCAGTTGCGTAAACGGCCGTCATTCCGACGGCCCCGACTTTTTCCGAAAACCACACAAGGGAGTTTTATTATGCGCGCTTTGATCCTGGTCGCCGCGGCGGCCCTCACCGTTTCGGCCTGTACCAACAACGAGGCTGAAGAGAACACCATGAACGTCGACGAGACCATGACCGCCGAGAACGTCATGACCGACGACACCATGAACGCCGACATGAACGTCGATGCGAACATGACCATGAACGCCGACACCAATGCGGTCGACACCAATGCCACGGTCGACGCCAACGCGACGACGACCAACAACGCGATGTAATCGCGCCGCTCCCGCTTCACGCGGGGGCGTTGGCTTTTGAAGAGGCTGCCGGTAACCATTCCGGCAGCCTCTTTTTTTGAAGGATGTCCGAACCGATGCGCCGAGAAATGATCGCCCTCGCCTTCATGCTGAGCGCGCTCGCCGCCTGCGACAAGCAGCCGGCCGCCCAGGATGTCCGCCAGGCCGACCAGGAGCTCGCCCGCGACAACCTCGATTCCAACGATCTCACCGCCATCGACGCGGTCAGCGGGGCCGATTCGAACATGGCCGCCGACATCGACTTCGCCAACATGGCGCTCAATACGGACGATGAGGCGGAGTCCGCCGACCGCCAGCCCGCGCGGCGGGCTCGTGCCGCGCCGGCGGAGCGTGGCGATTCGGACCAGCCGGCGGCCGCCAATGACTCCCAGCCGCCCGAAACCGACGACGGCGCCAACTAGGCGTCAGGGCAGCCCGACGACCTTGTGCGCCTGAAGCGTCAGTCGCCAGCGCGGCCGGTGCATCGCCAATGCGATTGCCGCCTCCATCGCCGCTTCGCGCTCTTGGCAGTCCATCGGCTGGACAAGGAAGTTGGCAAAGTCCCACCGCTCCAGCTCGGCGGGGTCGACCCCGGCCTGCGGCCACACCAGCTTCAATTCGTCGCCCGAGCGCTGCACGACCTGCGTGCCGGCCTTGGGGCTGATGCACAGCCAGTCGATCCCGGGCACGGCGGGCAAGGTGCCGTTGCTCTCGGCCGCGACCCGAAAGCCACGGGCATGGAGCGCCTCGATCAGCGCGGGATCGAGCTGAAGCATCGGTTCGCCGCCGGTGATCACCGCCAGCCGAGCCTCGGTTCCCGCGCCCCACGCCCGCTCGACGGCGTCTGCGAGCGCCTCTGCATCGGCGAACTTGCCTCCGCCCGTGCCATCGGTGCCGACGAAATCGGTGTCGCAGAAGCGGCATTGCGCCTCGGCCCGGTCCTCTTCGCGCCCGCTCCACAAATTGCACCCGGCAAAACGCAGGAACACCGCCCGGGCGCCGGACTGAACACCCTCGCCCTGAAGCGTCAGAAAGAGCTCCTTGACCGCGTAGCTCATGGCGCGCCCGCGTCCTCAAGCCCGGCTTCGGCGAAGCCCTTGGACCGAAGGCGGCACGAATCGCATTGCCCGCACGGTCGTTCGTCGGCGGTCGGGTCGTAACATGACCAGCTCATGCCCGGGTCGAGGCCGAGGCGGGCGGCCTCGCGCGCGATGTCGGCCTTGGTCATGGCGAGCAGCGGGGTGTGAAGCGTGAACGGGTCACCCTCGACCCCGGCCCGGGTGGCGATATTGGCAAGGCGCTCGAACGCGGCGACGAACTCCGGGCGGCAATCCGGATAGCCGGAAAAATCGAGCGCATTGACGCCGATATAGAGGTCGCGGGCGCCGGCCGCCTCGGCCCAGCCGAGGCAGATCGACAGGAAGATGGTGTTGCGCGCTGGCACGTAGGTGACCGGGATGTCGTCGGTGAGCCCGTCCTTGGGGATGTCGCCATCGCCGGTCAGCGCCGACCCGCCGAGGCGGCTGAGGTCAAGCGGAAGAACGATGTGGCGCTTGGCGTCCAGCGCACGTGCGATCCGTGCAGCCGCCTCAAGCTCGATGCGGTGGCGCTGGTGATAGTCGATGGTCAGCGCGAGGATATCGAACCCGGCCTCACGCGCGAGGCCGGCGCAGACCATCGAATCGAGGCCGCCGGACAGCAGCACCACCGCCTGTTTGCGAGTCGAACCGGACATGGTGCGCGCCTCTACGGCCTGCGCCGCGCAAAAAGAAGGAAAACAGGCGCCGCGCCCGGTCGGTGCGGGTTCGCCCTGCCCTAGCGGTTCGCCGACTGGCAGACGCCGATCCGGCGGGCGTGGACGGTATAGCCGAACGGCAGGCCGCCGGAGATGCCCTGGGTCTGGATTCGCACGCTTCGCGGGGTCAGCACCTGCACCTTGCTAGTTCCGAAGCCGCCGGCGGCACAGGTGTATTGAACGTCGGATCGGTCGGCGGTCGCGGTCAGCACGACCCGCGTGCACTGCGCCTGGCGATGCTCCCACTGGGCGAGGATGGCCGAATCGGACAGGCAGTGGCGGGCGCCGCCAAGCCCGCTGGCCTTGGTGCTGACTTCCCACAGGCCGCTTCCGCGAAGCGCATCGGGAAGCGACGCGGCGGCCAGGACGGCGGCCAACGGAACAGCGGCAAGAAGAGGGAAGATCACGGCGACTCGCATCGACAAAACTTAACCTGCATTACTTTAATGTCGCCTGACCGGGGCCGTCCAGACCTCAGCCCAAAAGTTTCGGATCGATCGGGAAATCGGTGGCGCAGAAGGCGCAATCGACGCGGATGAGGCCGTCGGCGCCGACCATCGCTTCCCGCTCCTCCGCGGGGAAACGGGCGATCACCGAGGCCACATAGTCGGGGTCGCAGCGGCAGCCCCGCGACAACGCTACCGGCTCGAGCACTCGGATTTCGTCTTCCTCGTGAAAAAGCCGCCACGCCAGCTGGTCGAGCGCAAGCTCGCGGTCCGTCAGCTCCTCGTCCTTGACCGAGCCGCCGAGGATCGCGAGGTGCGGCCATTCGGGATGATCGAGCCGGGTGTGCAACCGCTCGCGCCCTTCCTCGCCTTCTGGCAAATGCTGAAGCATCAGCCCGCCGGCGACCCATCCGTCTGAATCGCGCCGGGCGGCGAGCCGGACCAGGGACGGAATCTGCTCGGACTGTGAGAAATAGCTTTGCGCCGCCTCGCCCAGCCCGTTGCCTTCGAGCGGTACGATGCCCTGGTAGCGCTCCTTGGTCGCGGGCTGGTCGAAGGTGATCGCCAGATAGCCCTTGCCGAACAAAGAGAAGAGATTGGGGTTGGGCCCGGCCTCGGCCAGCCGGTCGGGATCGTGGCGGATGTAACCGCGAAGCTCGCCACCGAGATAATCACAGACCAGGAGGTCGATGATTCCGTTCTCGGTCTGCGCCTGGAGGGTGAGCTGTCCGCCAGGGTCCTTGAGCAGCGTTCCAAGCAAGGCGGTCAGCGCCAGCGCCTCGGCCAGCAACTCCTCGATCGGCCGCGGGTAATTATGGTTGGCGAGGATGGTGTCGAGGGTCTCGCCGATCCTCACCAGCCGGCCGCGGGCATGGCGGCCGGGGATGGTGAAGCCGAGCACGCCCTCGGCAAGCACGGCCGGCTGCTCGGCGCTCACGCCGCGTCCGGCAGCCGGTATCTGTCGGCAGCGGCGGACAGCCCGTCGACGAACTCACGAATGTCGGCTTCATCGATGGTCAGCGGCGGAAGCACGCGAACGACATTGTCGCCGGCCGCAACCAGCAGAATTCCCTCGTTTCTCAGCCAGTTGACGAACGCCCGGCTGTCGGACTTCATCTTGATTCCAAGCATCAGCCCGACGCCGCGCACGCTGTCGAACAGATGGTCGTGATTGGGGATCATCTGCTCGAGCGCGGAGCGCAGCCGCTCCCCCTTGGCGCGGACCTCGGCCAGGAATTCCTCGTTGGCGACGACGTCGAACACGGCCTGGCCGGCGGCCATCGCCAACGGGTTGCCCCCGAAAGTCGAACCATGCGTGCCGACCACCATCCCGCGCGCCGCTTTTTCGGTCGCCAGGCAGGCGCCCAGCGGAAAGCCGCCGCCGATGCCCTTGGCAGTAGCCAAGATGTCGGGCGTCACTTCGTAATATTCGTGGGCATAGAGGAAGCCGGTGCGCCCGACCCCGCACTGCACCTCGTCGAGCACGAGCATCAGATCATGCTCGTCGCAGGCCTTGCGGAGCCCGGTCATGAACTCGCGGCTGGCCGGGCGAATCCCGCCCTCACCCTGGATCGGCTCGAGCAGGAATCCGGCGGTATTGTCGTCGATCGCCGCAAGCGCCGCCTCGAGATTGTCAAACTCGACGACCTTGAAGCCCGGCAGCAGCGGCGCGAAGCCGTCGCGCAGCTTGTCCTGATCGGTCGCGCTGATGGTCGCCATGGTGCGACCGTGGAAAGCGTTCTTGAACGTGATGAGGTCATGCTTGTGCGGGTTGCCGCCGGCGTGATGGTAGCGCCGCGCGGTCTTGATTGCGCATTCGACCGCCTCGGCGCCCGAGTTGGTGAAGAACACCGTGTCGGCGAAAGTGTGGTCGACCAGACGCTGGGCGAACGCCTCGCCCTGCGGCGATCCGTACAGGTTGGAGACGTGGATCAGGGTCGCCGCCTGATCCTGGATCGCCTTGGTCAGGTGGGGGTGGCCGTGGCCGAGCAGGTTGACCGCGATTCCGCTCGCGAAATCGAGGTATTTCTCGCCGTTCTCGCCATAGAGGTAGATGCCCTCGCCGCGGACCGGCCGCACTTCGCAGCGCGGGTAAACGGGCATGAGCGGCGTAATGGCCATGAAACGGTCTCCGGCGGGGGCTTGGGTGGATCGAGGCCCGCCTATATCGTCCCGTCCGGCCAAAAGAAAAGGGCAGGATCCGGTGCGGACCCTGCCCTCCTTTCGCTTGCGCGAAGCCGAAGCTTAGTCGTCGTGGTCGCGTCCGCGGTCGTCTTCCCAGCGGTCGGGACGGCCATCACGGTCGCGGTCGGCGAGGCGGCGGTCGCCGTAACGGTTGCCGTCGCGCGCTTCGCGCTGGATGCGGAACTCGAGCTGGCCGACGCGGGCCTCGAAGCGGCGCATCTCGTTATAGTTCAGCCCGTCGCGCGCGGCCCGGAACAGGTCCGAGCGGACATCGCGGGCCAGGTCACGCAGCCGGCGCGCCTCACGGTTCGACAGGATGTCACGACGATCGAGCTGCTCGATCCGGCGCTGGGCGCGGTCGATCCGCGCCTGGAGCGAACGGAATTGCCCATAATTGGCCTGGTTATAGCCCTGGCCGTAATAAGGCTGCGGCGGGGCCGGCGCCCATTGCGCGGCGGCGGGAGCCGCGGCGGCAATCGTCAAGGCGGCAGCAGTAAGAAGCTTGGTACGCATGATGCTCTCCTCTTCGAGCGGTGGTGAGCATCTTCTAGGCGCCCGCGCTTGATCGGCCTCTGAACGCGCTGGTTATCGTTCGTTCAGCAGGCGAAACGGCTAAGTCCGTGCAATTTCAAGGCGCCAGCTTCGGCCGCCCGTCCCGCGCATGATCCCCGGGACCAGCAGGACGGCCACGAAACTGAACGAGACGAGCAGCGCCGCCAGCGTTCCCGGCGGCGATTCGGCGGCGAATCGCGCCACCGCCGGCGACCGGCCGAGGATCATGATCGAAGCTGCTACCGAAGCGATCGCTGCCAATTGCCCGGCCAGGCTTCGAATCAGTGCCGAGCGGCGGGCTTCCAGCCGATCGGCGAGCGCGATTCCGGCCGTCACCCGCAACACGAAGTCGCGGTCCGGCTCGCGGTCCGGCGGCGCCAGCACGGCCGCCAGGCGGTCGTCAAACGAGTTCGTCATGCTTCTCTCCAAGCCACATCTGGCGGCACTTCTGTTTCGCCCGGGCGACCATCGATTTCAGTGTCCCCAGCGGCATTCCAAGCAGCTGCGCGGCTTCCGAATGGCTCCAGCCATGTCCCTCGCACAGTACCAGCGCGGCGCGCTCGCGCTGGTCCAGTCGGTCAAGCAGGTCGGCGACCTCGGCGCTTTCCCCGCTATCCCCGACGCTAGCTTCGGCCTCTTCCACCGGCACTGGCCGCTGGCGGCGCAGCTGGTCGAGCCGGCAGCGCCAGGCGATGCTGGTCAGCCAGGTGGCGTAGCGAGCCCGGCCGTCATATTGCCCGGCCGCCCGCCACGCCTTGAGGAAGGCTTCCTGGGCGATGTCGTCGGCGATATCGGCGCCGGCGGTGCGCAGGAGGAAAGCGCGCAGCTGGCGTTCGTGCTTCTCGACCAGCATCGCGAAGGCGGCCGAGTCACCCCGTGCCGCTCGCCGCGAAAGCGCCAGGTCTTCCCCATTATCCCCCATTGCGCGCCGCGGCCCGCTGGATCGCGCGGAAGCGGAGCCACAGGCCAGCACCGACGATCAGCGGAAACAGCGCGGCGGCAATCCCGTAGCGCATCCATTGGGG
>DASTDT010000238.1:0-4783 GCA_035710225.1 Sphingomicrobium sp. | reverse complement strand
ATGCTCGCCGGGGTCGAGGCCGAGTCCCTGCGATCCCGCTTCCCAATGGTTCATTCGATCGTCCGAATCATGCCCAACCTGCCGGTCAGCGAGCGGCGCGGCGTGACGGCGCTCTACAGCACCGACGCGGCGGCCGATCATCGCCAACGGCTCGAATATCTGTTCGGCCTGCTCGGCCTGGCGGTGTGGACCCAGCGCGAGGAAGAGCTTGCCGCGATCGGCGCGCTCGCGGGTGCCGGCCCGGCCTATGTCGCGCGGTTCGTCGACGCGCTGGCCAAGGCCGGCGTCAAGCGCGGGCTCGGGCCGGAAGCTGCGGCCCGGATCGCCCTCCAGACCGTGCTCGGTACCGCCCTAATGGCCGAAGCCCGCGGCGAGGACATGGCCTCGGTCGCCCGCCGCGTCGCGAGTCCGAAGGGCACCACCGAGGCCGGCCTGGTGGTGCTGGACGCGGACGGTGCTCTCAATTCGCTCGTTGCCCGAACGCTAGAAGCCGCCGCGCGCCGTTCAGCCGAGCTTGCCGCCGAGGCTCGTGCGCCCGCCCGCGGTTGATTCCGTTCCGGCCCTCGCTTAGGCCGACCCGCTCCCCGACTGAGGAAACCAATGGCCGCGATCCAACCCTATGACGACCGCGACGGCTGGATCTGGTTCGACGGCGAGCTCATTCCCTGGCGCGACGCCCGGGTTCACGTGCTCACCCACGCGCTCCATTACGCCAGCAGCGTGTTCGAGGGGCAGCGCGCCTATGGCGGCACGATCTTCAAGCTCAGCGAGCACAGCGCGCGACTTCGCCGCTCGGCGGATCTGCTCGGCTTCGCGCTGCCGTGGAGCGTCGAGCAAATCGACTCCGCCTGCATCGCAACGCTCGAAGCCAATGGCCTGACCGATTGCTACATGCGCCCCGTGGCCTGGCGCGGGTCGGAGCAGATGGGTGTCAGCGCGCAGGCGACCAAGCCGCATTTGGCGATCGCCTGCTGGGCGTGGGGCAAATATTTCGATCCGGCGCTCGCAGCAAAGGGCATCCGCCTCGACATCGCTCCGTGGCGGCGGCCCGCGCCCTACACCGCGCCGACCGAATCGAAGGCGGCCGGCCTGTACATGATCTGCACGCTGTCCAAGCACTATGCCGAGAACCGCGGCTACAACGACGCGCTGATGCTCGACTGGCGCGGCCAGGTCGCCGAAGCGACCGGTGCCAACGCCTTCTTCGTCCGCGACGGCGTGATCCATACGCCGACGCCCGATTGCTTCCTCGACGGAATCACCCGGCGGACGGTGATCGACCTCGCGCGCAGGCGCGGGGTCGAGGTCGTCGAGCGTGCCATCTGGCCGGAGGAGCTCGAGAGCTTCGAGCAGATGTTCCTGACCGGAAGCGCGGCCGAAGTGACCTTTGTCGGTTCGGCCGGGCCATGGAACTTCGAGGTCGGCGATCTCTCGCGTGACCTCGCCCGCGACTATGACGACCTCGTCAACGGGCGGCTCCCCAACCAGGGTTGAATCGCCTTTGCGGGATTCTATAAGCCCGTCTCCCGAGCGGCGGTCCGTCACCGCCGCAAGCGCCTGCTGGGGCGTCGCCAAGTGGTAAGGCACCGGTTTTTGGTATCGGCATTCGCAGGTTCGAATCCTGCCGCCCCAGCCAGGGACACTCTCCATCGGCCGGTCCCTCCCGCACGCCTCGAAACACCACTTGACTAACCTGGGTAGTTAACGGGAATATAATGGCGGGCCAAGGGAGGCCCGGATCGGGTGGGGCCGGACAATGAGGCTTGACGCGGGTCTGGACAGCAGCGGGGCGGCGGCAGCGCCGGCAGTCGCGCGGCGCGCCGGGCGTGCGCCGATGCTCCTGATGGGAGGCCTCAGCGCCACCGCAATCGCGATGATGGCCGCGCCGCTGCTCTCGACCCGGCTGGACGCCTCCGTCGCCCAGCCGTCCAACCTGGAGCAGCCGCAACCCTATCTCGGCCGTCTGCTCGACGAGCGCGAACCGGTGGAGGCCATCCATGAACGGCCGCCGGCCGCGGGCGGCATCGCGCGGTTCCGCGGGCGGCTGAACGAGGGACTTGCCGCGGCGCTCGAGAACGGTGGTGTTCCGTCCGATGTCGCCGCGCGTTTCATGGGCACGATTGCCGATCGCAGCCGCGGACTGGACATTGGGCCTGACGATCACTTCGACCTTGTCGTCGAGCACGGCACGCCGAGCGGGCCGTCGCTGATCTATGCTGCCCTCGACCGCGTAGGGGCAAGCGACGTCCAGCTCATCCGCGTCGCCGGGGCATGGGTCGATGCCGGCGGCGGCGACGGCCGCAGCGCGCGCCCGGTGCCGGGGCGGCTGACTTCTCGATACGGGCTCCGCCGCCACCCCTTGCTCGGATATTCACGCATGCATCGCGGGGTCGATTTCGCAGCGGCTTTCGGGGCGCCTGTGGTGGCGGCATCGGCGGGCCGGGTGGTCGGTGCCGGCTGGGCCGGCGGCTATGGACGGCAAGTGCGCATCGTCCATGGTGACGGGCTTTCCAGCAGCTATAGCCACTTGTCGCGCTTCGCGGTGGGTCCCGGCCGCTACGTCGGTGCGGGCCAGGTGATCGGATATGCGGGCTCGAGCGGCCTCTCCACCGGCCCCCATGTCCATTATGAGGTGCGCCGCAACGGGATCGCGGTTGACCCGCTCGGCACCGCCTTGAAAGGCGGGGCATCGCTCGATCCGAAAACCCAGGCGCAGCTGCGCGAGCGGATCGCCATCCTGCTAAATATCCCGCCTCAACCGCGCGGCTGATCCGTAACCTATTCGGAAGCGGAATGATTCGGCGAAACTGTGGCTGATTCGCATCGCGTGGCCCGACAGATACGTCGAAAACCTTTCGAACGTCGTTCGCAATCGGTTCCGATTCGGGACAGTCGCAGCGCCTCGCCGTTGGGTCGGTTTCCCTAGGAAAACTCAGAAATCAGCAGCTTAGGGGTGGGCGGGCCACGCCATGTCATCAATCTGCATTAAACAAATATGGTTGACATGAAGTTAACCAAGGGGGACTTTTCCACAGGCGAGTTGGCCGGGGGGCCGAACGCCGCGGGGGAATTTGTAGCGTAGCTTTCCTGCCCCATCGTTCGAAACCCGACCGGTTCGCTGAAGGCGGATGCGCGGGGAACTGCATCCGTTCAAGCGAAGGAATGGGGTTATGAAAACGCTTATCCGTATGTTGAAGGACGACAAGGGCGCGGCTGCGGCCGAATATGCGCTCATTCTCGCCATCGTCGGTGCCGGAATCGCTGCGGCGGCTTTCGCGCTCGGCGAAGACATTGCCAATGCGATGGGCACGGCGGGTGACTGCATGGTCAACGTCCAGGCTACTCCGGTCTGCTAACCGGTCGCGGCTGGCCTTCGGGCCAGCCGCTTTTTTATTGGCGCGGGAGACAGCGTATGCGTCGCCAATCGATAGTTGCACTTGCGGTCGCCGTGGTCCTCGGCCTCGTCGCGGTTTATTTGGCCAATGCCTATTGGAGCGCTCGTGATGCGCGCGCGGACAGCGCCAGTCGCGGTAATATCCGTGTGGCCGTCGCCGCGGTCCCGCTCGACTATGGTGCGGCAGTCACGGCCGACAAGATCCGCTTCGCGTCCTATCCCGCCAACAGCCTTCCGCCGGGCGTCTATCGGACGGTGGCGCAGCTCATTCCGCAGGGCAAGGCGCGCATCGCGCTCCGCCCGATCCAGCCTAACCAGCTTCTTCTTTCCAGCGATCTGACCGGCGAGGGCGAGAACGCCTCGATCGCCGCGCTTCTGCCGGACGGCAAGCGAGCCGCGTCGGTTCGGATCAATGACGTCTCCGGCGTCGCCGGTTTCATCAAACCCAACGACACGGTCGATGTGCTCATCACCCGCCAGGCGATCGGCGACAATCGCGAGGCGCAGGTCACCGATATCCTGCTTCAGAACATCCGGGTCGTGGCGATGGACCAGCAGGCCGCCAACAAGGATGCCCAGCCGGCGGTGGCGCGGGTCGCGACGCTCGAAGTCACGCCGCTCGACGCCCAGAAGCTCGCGCTCGGCCAGCAGATCGGAACGATCAGCCTGGTCCTGAGGAAGCCGGGCGAGGAGCAGAACGTCGATTATGTCGACACGGTCAGCCTCGAGGATCTGCGCTTCGGCGCCTATGGCCCGCCGAGCCGGCCCAACATGGCACTTAACCTCGCCGCTCCGGCTGCCCAGGCCATCCGCAGCGCCGCGCCCGCTGCGCAGCGTGCCCGCGCACCGGCCCCGCGCCGGCCGGCCGCGATTGCCCGCCCGCGGGCCCCGGCGTCCGACAGCGTCCAGATAGTTCGCGGCACTCAGTCCCAGGAATATGAGGTGCGTCGATATGGCCAATAAGTTCCTGCTGCGCGGTGCCATCGCCGCCTCGCTGGCCTGCGCGTTCGCCGCATCGCCGGCGCTCGCCCAGGTCGAGATCATCTCCGGCGACGATATACGCGCCGGCCAGCTCGACGTGCCCCTCAACAAGAGCCAGGTCCTGCGCACGGACCGTCCGTTCGCAAAGGCGCTGATCGGCAATCCCGAGATCGCCGACGTCGTTCCGCTGACCTCGAGCTCGCTTTATGTCCTGGGCAAGAAGAACGGCACCACCAGCCTGACCCTTTACGATCGCAACAACCTGTTGATCGCGGTCGTCGACGTGGCGGTCGGGCCCGACGTCACCGGCCTCAAGCGGCAGCTTGCCGAGCTGCTTCCCGAAGACCGGGTCGGTGCGCGCATGGCCAATGACTCGGTTGTGCTCGACGGCATCGTGTCGTCATCGGT
>DASTDT010000237.1:0-13824 GCA_035710225.1 Sphingomicrobium sp. | reverse complement strand
CCCGCGCAGCATCGAGCGCGAATATCGCGCCTGCATTGGTGACGTGCTTGCCGAGGCCAGGCTCGCCGTTCCGGCCGACCAGCGGCCGATCCTCGGCGGCCGCCGAGGCCACCACAGCGAGCATCTCGGGCACTTGCTGGCAGTCATGCAGTTCTTGCCGCGCACCTATCCCGACGCGAAATGGTGAGCCGCTAGGTGGCCGAGCATTTCCACGCGCTGATGG
The DNA here is from genome assembly GCA_035710225.1 of Sphingomicrobium sp. GTDB lineage: Bacteria > Pseudomonadota > Alphaproteobacteria > Sphingomonadales > Sphingomonadaceae > Sphingomicrobium. The sequence goes on along the minus strand of DASTDT010000237.1, from coordinate 13,601 downwards.
TCGAGGAGGTCGTTCCGGAGACCGACGAGGCGGTGTCGATCCGCTTCGCCGTTCCGCCCGAACTGGCCGAGCAATATCGCTTCAAGGCGGGCCAGCACCTGACCCTGATGGGAATCGTCGACGGCGAAGAGGTGCGGCGCAATTATTCGCTGTGCACCGCGCCCGGCGAAGGCGCGCTGACGGTCACCGTAAAGCGCATCGCCGGCGGGCTCTTCTCCAACTGGGCGAACGACAATCTCAAGGCGGGAACACGGATTGCGGTGATGCCGCCGCACGGCAGCTTCACCGTCCCGTTCGCGGCCGAAAACGCCAGGCGTTATGTCGCGATCGCCGGCGGGTCGGGCATAACGCCGATCATCTCGCTGATACGGACCGCGCTCGGCACCGAGCCCGACAGTCGCTTCACCTTGTTCTACGGCAACCGCGATTCACGCTCGATCATTTTTCTCGAGGCACTTGCCGACCTCAAGGACCGCTACTTGGGACGGCTCGAGGTCTTCCACTTCCTCGCGGAGGAAGAAGGCGACGTGCCATTGTTCAACGGAATGCTCGACGCCGCGCGCTGCGGCGAAGCGGTCGACCAGCTCATCCCCGATCCGACCGGTGTCGACGAATGGTTCATCTGCGGGCCCGGACCGATGATGGACTCGGCCGAACAGGTGCTGCTCGAGCGCGGGATCCAGAAACAGCGCATCCATATCGAACGCTTCACCGCAGGCCGGCCGTCGGCGGGAGAAGCGGCGGTGATCGCCCGGGTCCAGCAACAGGCGGCCGGGGTGACCATCGCGGTGACCCTCGACGGGCGCACCCGAAAGATCGAGTTCGACGGCACCAACATCCTCGATTCGGCGCGCAAGGCGGGCATGCCCGCGCCGTTTGCATGCAAGGCCGGCGTGTGCGCGACGTGCCGCGCCAAGCTTGTCGGCGGAAAAGTCGAAATGGCCGTGCATTACGGCCTTACCGACGAAGAGATCGCGGACGATTATGTGCTCACCTGCCAGTCGGTCCCGAGCGGTGAGGGCGTCGCCGTCGATTATGACGCCTGATCGCCGTTGCGAGGGGTAAATCGGCCGGACAATCGCGGCTTTCGAAGATCGCTTCGCGTCCCTCGCAATGACGTTTTCGATGCGCTAAGCGCAACCTCATGCTGACGACCTCCGGACATCCGCGGCTGTGCGACCTCGGCGAGATCAAGAGCGACAGCCTGCTGGCGCTGATCGCTCTCGCCAATTCCGACGAGCGCCCGGACAAGATCGACGTCGGGGTCGGGGTCTACAAGGACGGCACCGGGACAACGCCGATTCTGCGTGCCGTCAAGGCGGCGGAAAAGCTGCTTCTGGAGCGGCAAGACAGCAAGTCCTACCTCGGCGGCCGTGGCGACACGGAATTCCCAAGGCTGATCGGCGAGTTCCTGCTCGGGCCGCACGCCGGCGACCAGCGCATCGACGGGCTCCAGACGCCGGGCGGATGCGGCGCCTTGAGCCTCGCCTTCAAGTTGATCGAAGCCGCCAATCCGGCGGCGCGGGTCTTGGTGGGCACCCCCACTTGGCCCAATCACGAGCCGATCATCAAAGGGGTCGGGCTGACCCTCGAGCCTTATCCCTATTACGACCGAGATGGGCGTCGAATTCGCTTCGACTCGATGATGAATGCGCTGTCGGAAGCGCGCCCCGGCGACGTCGCCTTGCTTCACGGCTGCTGCCACAACCCGACCGGCGCCGACCTCGATTCCGAACAGTGGGCCGAAGTCACGCGGGTGATCGTGGAACGCAAGCTGCTGCCCGTGGTCGATATCGCCTACCAGGGGCTCGGCGATGGGCTCGACGAGGACGCTGCCGGCCTTCGCAGAATCCTGGACGCGTGCGACGAAGTTTTGGTCGCGCAAAGCTGCGACAAGAATTTCGGGGTCTATCGCGACCGCGTCGGGGCACTTTTCGTAAAGACCGGCTCGGCCGCGGCGACAACGCGCGCCATGGCCCATGTCCTCCAGATCGCGCGCGAGATGTGGTCGATGCCGCCCGATCACGGAGCGGCGGCGGTCCGCATCGTGCTTGAGGAACCGGCGCTTCGTGCCGACTGGCTTGCCGAGCTCGCCGAGATGCGCGCGCGCATCAACCGGATCCGCTCGAAGATCGCGGCCGCGCATCCCGCGCTGGGCTATATCGGCACGCAAAAGGGCATGTTCTCGATGCTCCCGCTTTCGCGCGAGCAGGTCATGCGGCTGCGCGACGATCACGGCATCTACATGGCCGACAGCGGCCGCTTCAACGTGCTCGGCATGGCCGACGGCGCGGTCGACCGCTTCGTCTCGGCGGTCGTCGACGTGATCGGATGAATCAGGTGGCGGAGCGTTCGGAAGCGGCGGTCGCCGACCTCAATATCGCGGTCGACTGGGAGGAAGTCGCGCGGCTGGTGCTGACCAGCCGGGCGCTCGACGAGCTCGAGGAACAGATACTCGTCCCTGAAAAGAAAGTCCTCTACCAATTCTCGGCGCGCGGCCACGACATGGCCCAGGTCATCCTCGGGCTTCACCTCAAGGACGGCGACGCCGCCTGCGGCTATTATCGCTCGCGGCCGATGCTGCTCGCGCTCGGGGTCGATCTCGCCGACGCGCTCGGCAGCGGCATGGGCCGCGCGGGGGGCTATAGCGACGGCCGCGATATTGGCGTGGTGTTCAATTATCCCAATCCGGGCGGCGCCCACGCGCTGCCGATGTGCGGCGGGGTCGGCGCGCAATATACGCCGGCGGCCGGCTGGGCGCAGGCCATCGCCTACAAGGCGGCCGTGCTCGGCGAGACCGGCAAAGACTCGATCGCGGTGGTGCTCGGCGGCGACGCGAGCTGCGCAACGGGCGGATTTTGGTCGGCGCTAACAATTGCGACGACGCAAAAATTGCCGATGCTATTTTACGTCGAGGACAATGGCTACGGCATCTCGGTTCCCTCCGATTACCAGACTCCGGGCCGCGACATTGCCGCCAATCTCGCGGCGTTCGATGGTCTGACCATCTGGAACGGCGACGGCACCGATCCGGCCGCGGCGGCGCAGATGATCGGCGAGGCGGTCGGCCATGTTCGCCGCCGTGCCGGGCCGGCGCTCATTCGCCTCACCGTTCCGCGCCTCGAAGGGCACAGCGCGCAGGACACGCAGAGCTACAAGTCGGCTGACGAGATCGCCGCGGAATGGGCACGCGACCCGCTTCCCAAGCTCAAGGCCTATCGCGGCGACCTCGATTGGGCGCGGATCGAAGCGTCGGCCGAGGCCGATGTTGCTGCGGCGCGCAAGGAGGCGGAAAGCCGCGGCGTGTCGCCGCCCGAGCGGGTCACCGACCACGTCTTTTTCGACGGCGCTCACGCGCGGGTCGGCGGGCAGGCGGGGCTCGGCCTCGACGGAACGACCGAGACCGCCCAGTCGGACGGCCAGCGCATCAACATGGTCACCGCCATCCGCCGGGTCCTCGACCAGGAACTTTCCGCCAATCCGAAGATGCTCGTTTTCGGCGAGGATGTCGGGCCCAAAGGCGGCGTCCACGCGGTGACTCTGGGCCTCCAGGACAAATTCGGCCGCGAGCGCGTGTTCGACACTTCGCTCAACGAGGAAGGGATCGTCGGCCGGGCCGTCGGGATGGCACTCGCAGGCCTTCTTCCGGTGCCCGAGATCCAGTTCCGCAAATATGCCGAGCCGGCGACCGAGCAGATCAACGATTGCGGGACGATGCGCTGGCGCACCGCCAACCGCTTCGCTGCCCCGATGGTGCTTCGAATCCCCGGCGGCTTCTTCAAGTGCGGCGACCCGTGGCACAGCCAGACCAACGAGGTGCAGTTCGTCCATTCGCCCGGCTGGAGGGTGGCGGTGCCGTCCAACGCCGAGGACGCGGTGGGCCTCTTGCGCGCCAGTTTGCGCGGTAATGACCCGGTCATTTTCTTCGAGCATCGCGCCATGCTCGACGATAGCTGGGCGCGCCGGCCGTGGCCCGGCGACGGCTTCGTCGTGCCCTTCGGAAAAGCCAGAAAAACCCGCGAAGGCAATGACTTGACCATCGTAACCTGGGGCGCGATGGTGCCCCGCTGCGAAGCCGCAGCCGACGGCATCAGCGCCGACGTCATCGACCTTCGCACCCTCCAACCCTGGGACCGCGAGGTGGTGTTGGAAAGCGTCCGCCGCACCCGCCGCTGCCTCATCGTCCACGAAGACCTGCGCACCGGGGGCTTCGGCGCCGAGATCGCCGCGGTGGTCGCCGACGAAGCCTTCCTCGACCTCGACGCCCCCGTCGCCCGCGTGACCATGCCCGACATTCCAAGCCCGCATCACCCGAGCCTGCTCGAATGGGCCGTTCCAAGCGTCGAGCGGATCCGCGCCGAAATCGACCGGCTGGTGGGGTTCTGACCATGATCGAGGTCCGCGTCCCCGACGAGCAGGAAGGCACCAAGGCCGTCGTACGCGCCTGGCTCAAGCGGGTCGGCGAATCGGTCGCGCTCAACGATCCGCTGGTCGAGCTCGAGACCGACAAGGTCACTCAGGAGGTTCCGTCGCCGGCGGCCGGCGTGCTTAGCGAAATCCTGCTCGATACCGATGCGGAAGCGGTGCCCGGGGCGGTGCTTGGACGGATCGCCGACGGGAACGCGGCGGAGGCCGGCGCCCAAGGCGTTTCGAATGCAGCGCGGACCGGAATGGAAGCGCGTGCCGCTGCTCCGTCGCCCCGACCGACGCCGGGGAACGGCGAAGGGGAATCGCGACTGTCGCCGTCGGTCAAGCGCGCGCTCATCCAGCACGGGATCGACGCGTCGCGAATCACCGGCACCGGGCGTGGCGGGCGGCTCACGCGCGAGGATGTCGACCGCGTGGTGGCGAGTGCGACGACCGTCAGCGTCGGCGAGCCCGCGGCCGCCCAGCCGCGCCAGTCCGCCGACGGAGACATCCCACACGACCGGATGCGGCTCAAGATCGCCGAGAACATGGTCCGCGCCGTCGCCGATGCGCCGCACGTCACCGCTGTGTTCGAGGCCGATTTCAGCGCCGTCGCCGCGCACAAGGCGGCGATGGCCAAGCGCGGAGTCAAGCTCAGCTACACCGCCTACATCGTCAAGGCGGCGGCCGAGGCAATGGCGGTTGCGCCGACCATCAACGGGCGCTGGCACGAGGATCGGATCGCGGTTTCGCCGACGATCGACATCGGGGTCGGCACCGCGCTCGGCGACAAGGGGCTGGTGGTGCCGGTGGTCAAGGACGCCGGGGCGCTGAGCCTTGAGGAAATCGGCGCCCGGCTTGACGACCTCACGGCGCGTGCGCGTGGCGGGCAACTCACCGCCGCCGACGTCTCGGGCGGCAGCTTCACCATCTCCAACCACGGCGTGTCGGGCAGCCTGCTTGCCGCGCCGATCATCCTTCACGGCGGGCAGGCGGCGATCCTCGGAATCGGCAAGCTCGAGAAGCGCGTCGTGGTGCGCGAGGTCGAGGGCGACGACGCGATCGTCATCCTGCCGATGGCCTATGTCACGCTGACCATCGACCATCGCGTCGTCGATGGCCACCAGACCAACGCCTGGCTGACCCGCTTCGTGGAGATCCTTGAAAGCTGGCCTCAGCAGTGACCGCAGCCGTCGACTGGCAAGGGGTCCTCGCCGTGCTGGCGTCGGTCGCGGTCGCGGTGGTCGGTTTTGCGGGTCTGCTGACAGCTTTCAGCGCAGCCAATGCGCCGCTCGCGAAAAGCGACGTCGTCAACATTCGAATCCTTCTGATCTTCAGCCTCGGGGCGCTGCTGTTCGCGATCCTGCCGCTGCCGTTCGCCGATGTGCCACCGCAACGGCTGTGGCCGATCAGCACCGTGCTGCTGGGGGTCTTCCTGCTGTTCTGGCCGATCCGCAGCCCGGCCTGGAACCGGCGGCGCGGCATCCGGTCGCGGCGGCCGTTGCTTTATTGGGGCATGCTCGGGATCGAAGCGGTGCTGGGCGCCGTCCTGCTCGTCCGCGGTGTCACCGGTACGGCCGACGGCGGGACCTATGTACTTGGCGTCGCCTGGTGCCTGCTGGTCGCCACAGTGACCTTCGTCGCCCAGGTCTTTGCCTTGCTTCCGGTCGACGAAAGACCCTCCCCCTAGAACGGGAAGAAGACGGTGATTGCGGCCACCCCGACGGCAAGCGTCACAAGGTTCAGCGGAAGGCCGACCCGAACGAAGTCCATGTAGCTGTAGCCGCCCAGTTGGTAGACGATGACGTTAGTCTGATAGCCGAACGGAGTAGCGAAGGCGGCGCTGCCGGCCATCATCACGGCGACGAGAAACGGTCGCGGACTCACGCCCAGGGCCTCGGCAAGCGCAACCGCGATCGGCGTGATGAGAACGGCAACCGTCGCGTTCGACAGGATCTCGGTAAGAAGCAGCGTCGCCGCGTAGAGGATGATCAAAGCGGGAAGGGGTCCAAGCCCGTCAACCAGCACGAGCAATGCATTGGTAGCCTCGCCGGCAAGCCCGCTTTGCTCGAGCGCGATGCCAAGCACCACCATGCCGACGATCAGCATCAGAATGTCTGGCCGCAGACCTCCATAGGCCTCGTCTGGCGTAAGCACCCGCAACAGAATGAGCAAAACCGCCCCGGCGAAGGCAGAAGCGGCGATCGGCGCAATGTTGAAAGCCGCCGCGGCAATTGCGCCAAGAAAGATTGCAACGGCGATCAGCGCCTTGCCGCGCTGAAGGGGCCGATGCTCGGCAAACATCGCCGGCGAGCCAATCTGCGCGCTGGACATGTCGGCATGCTGAAGCTCCGTTGCGGGAACCGGCGGCGGTGGGTGCTCCTCGCGATCCTTCTGACCGCTGGCGATCAGCTTTCCGCTGATCAAAAACAAATAGATCGCGCCCGCAACAGCGACGCTAAGCCCGACGGGCGTAATCTCGAACAGGCCGAATTGCGGTTGGCCGGAAACCCGTGCCATGTCGTTTACCAGCAGGTTGGTCGAGGTCCCGATCAGGGTGCACGTGCCGCCCATGATGGCCATGTAGGACAGCGGGATCAGGTAGCGCTGCGGGTTGAGCTTCAAGGTCTCGGCCACGTCGCGAACGACGGGGGCACCAAGCACCACGATCGGCGTATTGTTGAGGAAAGCCGAAGCGGCACCACTGAGCGCGATCATGATCCACAGGCCGGCGGAGCCGATCCGCATGCACAAGCGGACCAGGAGTTGAATCACCCGGTCGAGCAGCCCGGTCAGTTCCATCGCGTAGGCAATCACGAACAGGGAGGCGAGGGCGATGATCGCCGGGCTTCCAAAGGCGCCCTGGACTTCGGATGGGCGTACGGCACCGGTCATCAGCAGGACCGCCGCGCCGCTGAGCGCGACAACGTCGGCACGAAGCTTATCGGAAATCAGCGCAGCGACGACTGCTGCAAGGACCGCCAAAGTGACAATTTGGTCGGCGTTCATCGTCGCATTGGTCGCAAAGCTGGAGCCCCCATCTGGATATGCTAACAGGGAACAATGGACGGGTCACCGAAAGGCTCCGAAATTCGGAATTGGCTCGCAGCGGGCGTGCTCGGCATTGCGCTGGCCGGAGGTGGATATCTCGTCGGCCTCGATTCTCGGCCGGTACCCGCGCCGAGCCCTGCGCCTGAGACAATCGCGAAGGATCCCGAACCGGCGCCCGTGCCGGAGGCGGTGCTTGGCCGTGCCGGATTGCTTCGGATCGCGGCAGCGGCTGCGGATCGCTTCGCCGGTGGCGCCGCCGTCACCACTCCGCTGGCCGGACGACGATTCCGAGTCGGAATTCCGTTCGGTTGCGGCTCCCCGAGTGAAGGCCGCGAGCCAACCGGCTGGAGCTATGACGAGCAAAGCCAGGCCCTTCGAATCCGCGTAACGCCGGTCGATTGGACGGACGCGGAATGGCTGGCGTCGGCAGTTCCTGAGGGCGCGGTCGATGCCGTCGACGGATTCTGGCTACCGCGGCCGTGGACGAGCAGCGAGCGATGTCCAGCCGAAGACGCCGGAACTCCCCGCCAGTCCGGTTCGTCAGTCGGGCTTGCGCGTTTTTTCGGTACGGAAAGCGATCGCAGCGAACGGCGCCGCGGACGCCCGTTCGAGATCGTCACCAAGGTCGAACCCGACTCGGTTCCCCGCGACGGCCTCCAGCTCGTGCTCGAGGGGAGGGTGGCTCAACTTCCCGGCGGCACCGCGAGCGTGCATTGTCACGCCGCGAGCCAGGCCGACCGGCCGACCTGTCGGATCGCGGTCGAATTCGAAAGGATTGCGGTGATGGACCCGAATTCCGGAACGGAGCTCGCCAACTGGCGCCTGTAATCGCGCCTAGAGCGGCGCGACCAGAACTGCCCGGCACCCATCGTGGGCGCGGTCGTAATCGATCTTGCTCGACATACTGTGCGCCATTGCGCTGATCAGCTTCGAACCTAGGCCGGTGCCCTTGGGGCCGCACTCGTCGAGTCCGCAGCCGTCGTCTTCGACCTCCAGCTGGAAGCGTTCGTCGGCTGCCTTGGCGAAGCGGATCCGAACCTCGCCGCTTTGATTTTCCGGATAGGCATATTTGCAGGCGTTGGTGACCAGCTCAGTGACGATGACGCCCAGCGACACCGCCTTGTCGGTGTGGAGCCGCAGCGCCTCGGCTTCGAGCGTGATGGTGCGCGGCGCAACCGGGGTCGACCACGTCGCTTGAAGCTCATCGACGAGCGCTGCGAGATATTCGTCCATCGCCACGCTCTCGACATCGCCCGAAGTGTAGAGCTTGCGGTGGACCTGGGCGATGGCGTGGATTCGCCGTTCCGTGTCGCCTAGCGCGGCCTTGGCCGACTTGTCGGTCAACAGCCGCGACTGCATCGCGACCATCGTCGTCACCAGCTGCAGCGAGTTGGCGACCCGGTGATTGACTTCGCGCAGCAGCGCCTCGAGCCGCTCGTTGGCGGCCACCAGGTCGGCCTCCGCCTGTTCCTTGTCGCGCCTGAGGCTGGCGTTGGCGAGCGCGTGGGCGAACGCCTGCTCGAGCAGGTCGACGAAATCCCCGCCGACCGACTTGACGACATAATCGGCGGCGCCGGCCTTCAATGCGGCGACGGCCACTGCGCTCTCTTCCGATCCGGTGACATAGACCACCGGCGGGCAATCGGGCCGGCGGCGAAGCTCGTTGAGCGTCGCCAGCCCGTCCATCCCCGGCATGTAATGGTCGACCGCGATGAGGTCGAAGCCGCCCTTGGCCGCCTCGGCGATACCGGCCTGGCCGCTTTCGCAGGACACCACTTCATGGCCGCGCCGGCCGAGAAGCTTCTCGACCAGCCGGCGGGTTCCCGAGTCATCGTCGATGTAGAGAATACGCCGCGACTGGTTCACGCACCCTCGCCGTTCGGAAGCTGGATTACGGACAGAAACAGGCCGAGCTGGCGGATGGCGTCGGCGAAGCTTTCGTAATTGACCGGCTTGGTGATGTAGACGTTGCAGCCGAGGTCGTAGCAGCGCTGGATCTCGACCTTGTCGTCGGTGGTCGTAAGGACCACTACGGGCACCCGGTGAAGCCGCTCGTCGCCCTTGATCCGGGCGAGAATGTCGGTCCCGCTCATGTCCGGCAGGTTGAGGTCGAGCAGCACCAGCGCCGGGCCGTTGCGCATCGGCCCCTCCGGATCCTCCAGCAGGAACTTGAGCGCGCTGGTGCCGTCGAGGAAGTGGCGCAGCCGGTTGCTGATCCCCGCGCGCCGGATGTTCTTCTCGATCAGCCGGGCATGGCCCTCGTCATCCTCGATCATGACGATATTGACCGGTTGATGGGCGTTCATGGTCTGTCCCCCTCGGTATCGTAAGCGGTTGGCAGATCGACGATAAAGGTCGCGCCCTCGTTCACGGCGGAGCGCAGCGATATCGTCCCGCCGAGGCGATAAGCAAGCGAACGAACGTGGGCAAGACCGATGCCCTCGCCCTGCTGGTCCTGAGCGCCCGAGCGGCGGAACAGCTCGAACACCCGTTCATGATCTTCGGGCGGAATTCCGCGGCCGTTGTCGGCGACTTCGAAGATCGCCCGCGAGCCCTCGCGGCGGCCGCTCACGACGACCTCGCCGGCAACGCCCGGGCGCGTATATTTGGTCGCGTTCTCGAGCAGGTTCTGGAAGATCTGCTCGACCGCCAGCCGGTCGTGATGGAGATCGGGAAGCCGGTCCTCGACGGTGATCCTTGAGCCGCGCTCGTCGGCCAGGGTGGCGAGGCTGCCGGTGACGATGTTGCCGAGCAGCGCGTTCATGTCGAGCCGTTCGGGAGTCAGCACGCGGCGGCCCTGGCGCGACAATGCGAGGATGGCGTTGATCAGCCGGTCCATCTTCTCGCTCGAGGAACGGATGAAGCCGAGAGATTCGGGAATGTCCTCGTTCGCCGCCAGCCGCGCAGCTTCGTCGACCAGCCCGGGCTGTTCCTCGTCGAGGCGGGAGATCAACGCGGCCAATGCCGCGTTGGCGGTCTCCAGCTCGGCGGTGAAACCCATGACGTTGACGAGCGGCGAGCGCAGGTCGTGGCTGACGATGTAGGCGAAGCGCTGGATCTCGTCGTTGGCGCGCTTGAGGTCGGCGGTTCGCTCGGTGACCACCGCCTCCAGATTGGTGTTGAGGAGGTGAAGCCTGGCGCGGCTGGCGAGCAGGTCGCTGGTGAACCTGCGAAGAAGGATCATCGTGCCCAGCGATGCGACCACTAGCGCGAGACCGACCCCGATCAGCAGCCACTGGGTCCAGCCGACCGTTCCACGGACTTCGGCGAGGCGTTCGGTCAGCTCGCTTTCCCCAGTTTCCTCGATCGCGTCGGCGAGTTTGCGGATTTCGATCAGCTGTCGGCCGTCGTCGGTGATGTCGAACTGGCGGCGGGCCTCCTCGGCGCGGCCCGAGCGGACCATCTCGATGGTTTCGCGCATCCTCGCGACATGTTCGGCGACGAGGCGCTTGAGCCGGTCCGCGCGGGCGCGCTGCCCGGGACTCTCGGCAGTGAGGTAGCGCACCTGGTCGATCGACGGGTCGAGCCTCGACGAACTCTCGTTGAAGACGCGCAGCCGAAACGGCGCTGGGTCGAGCATGTAGCCGCGGCGCGCGGCTTCGGCCCGCTCGATGTCGCGGCTTACCTCGGACACCATGTCCTTGACGTCATAGGTCTCGATCACCAGCTCGCTCGCGCGCTGGCTGGCGGCAAAGCCGGAAATGACGAATGCGAACGCCACGATCAGCAGCACGAAGCTGGCGATCAGGCCGGCGATCCCGGTCCGGTTGATCCGGCTTTCGCGAACTTGGAGAACCGGCAAGCACGCTCCTTACACGGCGTGGGTCGATGCTCAGTCCGGCGCGGTGAAAACCCGCCGTAACTGCACTGGCGCACCCGACAGGCTCGGAACATCCTCGCTTTGTCAAACAGTTCGCTTGGCGAACCGCGGTGCGGCGACGCTTTTGCATCGCTGACGACCAATTGCAAATGGCTAACCCGAAATTCGTTCGTGAGAACCGCTCTCACGGGGAGGTGTCGTCCAGCTAGCGGATGCACCTTGCCGGGGAGCTGAATACACTGGCGGCAAAGTGGCAAGCCAAACCAGGGGGGTCCGATCAGATTGGCAAGCCGAGTCCGAAAGGCAGAGCGGCGATCGGCGGGGCGGAGGAAAGCCTCGTAAGCAACTGCTGAGCATCTGGCGACCTCTCGACCAGAAGCGTCCGAAAGCGACGGTCGGCTCCGACTGCCATCCTTTGAACGGACCGGACTGCCTTCGGCAATCGAGCGAGACAAGCTCGGCGCCGGGGGTAGTTGTCCTATGTCCGTTCGCTCCGGTCTCACCAACTACCATACACCTAGGGCTTAGAATCAAATGCGACGCGAGCGAGAAATCAAAAGTTCGCTGATGATTTAGGAAATTCTGGAGGTGAAGCATGGGCGGTTTCGGTTCTGGAAGGTCGGGTGGACGTCCAACTGCGGACATGAGCAAGAAGGTTGACCTGGCATGGATGATACGTACGGGCAGGGCGACACCGGGCCAGTGGACTTCGGGAAACCTTAGCTGGAACTGCGGCGGCCAGCACGCTGGGTCGGTCAGCTACGTGGCCAATCTGGAAGATCCTTACGCCTCGTACCTTCGCCTATCTTTCTGGCGGGGCTCAGACGATGACCGCGAGCACGTTGAGCAAGAAATCCGGCTAGTTTTCACTGAACCAAATTTCGGCGGCCGCCGTTGGTGGATGGTGTGCCCGTACCGTGGCAATCGCGTGGCCAAGCTTTATCTGCCGAATTGGGGTGATCGATTTGCCGGTCGGCGTGCCTGGAGACTCGGATACAATTCCCAACGTGTGGCCAAGCGCGATCGGCCGTTTGAAAAGCTCTATAGGCTTCAGCGCAAATTGGGTTGCCCGCAAGGTTGGGATTCATGGATTAGCCGTCCAAAAGGCATGTGGCACCGAACGTTTGAGAGGCATCTTGAGGCTTTCCAGCGTTTAGACGCGGAGTGCGGAGCCGAAATGGCAATGCTGGTGCTTCGGCTGGGCGGTAGGATCTAGGCACGTAGAGTCTATTGCGAGCGGACAAGTAAATATTAGAACACCGAGATGGTTTGGTGGACATTCCGCGTTGTCGCATCTGCGTGCTTCGTGCGGGGAGTTTGGCTTCTCGCTCAACCTCGGCTCGCGTCCACAGCTGACTCAACCGCCGACGTACGCGGTTGGGTTCTGATCGTACTCGGAGCGATTTATTTTCTTGCGGAGCACCGCTTGAAGGTCCGCGCAGACAATCGCGCGGCACGAGCGGAAGCTCGCGAGATCGAAGCTCATCGACGGCGCATGGACGACCGAGCCTGAGACAAGATCATGGCAGCTTACGAATTGCCTATTGATTTAGGAAAATCTCACGGGCTCGCTGCGCAGAAGCACAGCTTTGATCTGAGCTGCGGACCATTTGCCTCCGCGGGGAGCGGTAATGCCGCGCTCATTCAGCGCCGCGGCAATCAGTCTCAAGCTTAAGGCGCCCTGCGCTGCCTGAATTGCGTTTATTTGTTGCCGAACCTTTATTGCCCGATCCGCCGCCTGTTTGCTGCGTACTTCTGCACTGCGAGCAGGGCCCTTCCTGAGATCCTGCAAGTTGCCTCGGTTCCCCCCGAGCCGTACCCCGCGGGCCCTTGCTGCAGCTAAAGCCTCTTTGGTGCGCGTCGAAATGGCTTTGCGCTCGGCTTGAGCGACTGCCGCCATGATATGAATGGTCAGCTCGTTCGCTTCGTGCATGTCGGCCGCCACGAATTTGACGCCACTCTCCTGTAGCTTCGCGAGGAACGCAAGGTTTCGGCTAAGCCGATCGAGTTTCGCTACCACCAGAGTGGCTCCGGAGAGCTCGCACATTGCCAAAGCCTGCTCGAGCTCAGGCCGAGCATCGGTCTTGCCAGATTCCACTTCCACGAACTCTGATGTAAGTCGCCAGGATCCGCCGTTCAGAAAGTCTTCTACGGCTTTCTTCTGAGCTTCCAGGCCGAGACCGCTCCTGCCCTGTCGGGCGGTGCTTACTCGATAGTAAGCGACAAAATTACCCTGTGCCATCGCGTGTTCTATTTATAGCAACCAACGTTGCTACTAATAGTACAGATCGTCATTTCGGGCAATGGGCCTGGACGGGGGCGG
>DASTDT010000236.1:0-4681 GCA_035710225.1 Sphingomicrobium sp. | reverse complement strand
GGCCCAACCCCGAGCAGCCGCGCAAGGCGTTCGACGAGGCGACCCTCACCGAGCTGGCGGATTCGATCGCCACGCATGGCATCCTCCAGCCGATCCTGGTCCGCGCCGTCGAGGGCGGGTTCGAGATCATCGCCGGCGAGCGCCGCTGGCGGGCGGCCCAACGCGCGCAGCTCCACGACATGCCGGCGCTGGTCCGCGAGGACGGCGGATCGGCCCGCGCCGAACTGGCCCTGATCGAGAACGTGCAGCGGCAGGATCTCAACGCGATCGAGGAGGCCGAGGGCTACAAGGCGCTGATCGACAACCATGGCCATCGCCAGGATGCGGTCGCCAAGCTGGTCGGCAAGTCCCGCAGCCATGTCGCTAACCTATTGAGATTACTCAGTCTTCCTGACAGCGTTCGACAAATGCTATTGCGAGGCGATCTCAGTATGGGTCATGCGCGGGCCGTTCTTGTCGCCCCCAACCCGGACGAGCTGGCACGCAGGATCGTGTCCGGCGGGCTCAGTGTTCGCCAGGCCGAGGCGCTTGCCAAGCGCGTGGCGCCCGGTGCCGGAACGGACAGCAGCCGGGCCGTCGAACGCGCCCGGCGCGGTGCCGCGGACGCCGACCTCGCCGCGCTCGAGCGCCAGCTTGGCGACATGCTCGGCCTCAAGGTCCAGGTGAAGCACAGCGGCAAGGGCGGCAGCGTCACCCTTGCTTACTCGTCGCTCGACCAGCTCGACATGATCTGCCAGCGCCTCAGCGGGGAAGTCATTTAGCGCACGGCGCCGTCAGTCGGCCTGTTCAGCGCCGTCGCAGCGCCACGCGGGCGACGGCGACGAGATGTTCGCCGACGCTCGCCACCTCCGGCACATCGCTCAGCATCAGCGCCTTCTCGACTTCGGCGGTGCGCTCGACCAGCCGGGCCAGCCGCTCGGGCGGCCAGATCCGGAGCAGCCGCTTGACCAGCTCCTGGTCCTTCCAAAAGATCGCCCGCCCGGCTGACGTCATGACGCCCGACGCACTCTCGCCGGCGGCCATCCGCGCTCGCAGCGGGATGACCGTCAGCAGCCGGCGCTGAAGCGCCCGGAGAACCGCCACCCCGTCCTTGGCGGCGAGGCCCGAACGCTCGATTTCCTCGAGGAGCGCGGCCATATCGCCGTCGAACGCGAGGTCGCCGAGCCGCTGGCTGTCGCCTTCGGAGCCGCAGCCGAGAAGATCGACCACCTCGTCGGTCAGCGGCCTCGGCCGGTCCGGCGAGCAATCGAGATACAGCGCATATTTGGCGACCTCGCCGGCGGCGATGGCTTGGTTGCCGCCGGTCTCGTCGGCGATCCGCTCGGCCAGGGCAGGGTCGATCGTCAGCCCCTCGCCGCGGCCAAGCGCAATCACCATCCGCACCGCGTCGCGGCCCTCGGGCGCATAGGATGCGAAGCCGAGCGCCGCCCTGTGGCTCTCTACCAGCTTGAGCAGCGCGCCGCCCTTCTTGAGCGCCCCGGCGATCGCCACGACGACGCTCTCGACCGCGGGCGCTGCGAGCAGTGCGGCGACCCCTTCGGCGATGTCCTCGCCGGCCGGCTCGATCCAGATCACGCGCGGGCCGCCGAAGAGGGCCATCGCCCCGGCCTCGTCGGGCAAGGAGGCGGGATCCTCGCGCACGGCCGCGGCCGGAAGGGCGAACTTGTCCGCCCCGAGCGCTGCCAAAAGGCGCGCTCCGAGCGCCCGCGAGCCAGCCTCGTCGGGGCCGTGGAACAGATAGAAGCGCCGCTCGGGTTCGGGCCGGTCGACCGCAGGACCGATTTCCGCGGATCTTTTGAGGATCACTGCCCCGGCCGGTTGGTCATGAACACCGCCAGGCGGTTGACGACCTGATCGGCAACCACGCCGGCGAGGCGCTCGAGCGCGCTCTGCTCGGCGGCGACCGTTGCATATTGCGAGGAAACGACGTCGATCCCGGCGTCGGAACCGGCGGTGGCGTCGACCACCACCAGCCCGCTGGCGGTGTCGACCAGGCGATAGCGCGCGCGCAGCGTTCGCCGCTCGCGGGTCGCGGCCCGGTCGCCGCGGATTCCGAATCCGGTGATATTGTCGTCGAGTTCGACCTCCAGCCGGTAGCGCGGGGTGGCGACGTCGCCATGGCTGAGCCGCGCCACCAGCTCCTTGCGCACCAGCCAGCCGGCGCGGCCCGGGATCGGCTGCACCGCCACCGAGTGGAGCCCGGCCGCGACCGGCCCGGCCTCGCCGCCGGAATACATCGGCCTCAGCCCGCAGCCGGTCAGCGCAAGTGCGGCGGCGAAAAGCATGATGCGCATCATGCGACGATATTGACCAAGCGGTCGGGAACCACAATCACCTTGCGCGGGGCCGCCTCCCCGAGCTGGGCGCGGACCTTGGGAGAGGCCAGCGCAAGCGCCTCGGCGGCGGCGCGGTCGAGCCCGCGCGCGGCACGGATGGTGTCGCGCAGCTTGCCATTGACCTGGATCGCCAGCGTTACGTCCTCGTCGATCATCAGCGCCGGGTCGAATTCGGGCCACGGCGCATCGGCGATCAGGCCTTGATGGCCGCGCGTCGCCCACGCTTCCTCGGCGAGGTGCGGGGCCATCGGCGCGACCAGCAGGAGCAGGCTGTCGACCGCCGCGTCGCGCGCCGCGGACGGCGCGGCTTTCTCGATGGCGCTGGTGAGCTCGTATATGCTGGCAACGGCCTTGTTGAACTGCAGGCCGTCGATCGCCTCGCCGACAGCGGCGATGGTGCGGTGGAGCTTGCGGGTCAGCGCGGAATCCTCGCCTCTTCCCCCGGCGGGCGCGGTGGCCAGCCGCCACACGCGCTGGACGAAGCGGGTAGAGCCCTCGATGCCGCCTTCGCTCCATTCGAGATCGCGCTCGGGCGGCGAATCCGACAGCAGGAACCAGCGCGCGGCGTCGGCGCCGTAGCGATCGACGATGAGGTCGGAATCGATGGCGTTCTTCTTCGACTTCGACATCTTCTCGATTCGGCCGCGGGTGACCGGCGCCCCGGTTTCGCGCTCGATGAGCGCGCCGTCGGCGCCGCTCTCGACCTCGTCGGGCGCCAGCCAGCGGCCGTCAGCCGAACGGTAGGTCTCGTGGGTAACCATCCCCTGGGTGAACAGGCCGCTGAACGGCTCGTCGATATCGAGCTTGCCGAGACGTTTCAGCGCGCGGGTCCAGAAGCGGGCGTAGAGCAAATGCAAAATGGCATGCTCGACCCCGCCGATATACTGGCTGACGGGGAGCCAGGCGGCGACTTCGTCCGGGTCGAACGGGCGGTCGGCGGGCTGGCTCGCGAAACGCAGGAAGTACCAACTGGAATCGACGAAGGTGTCGAGCGTGTCGGTCTCGCGCCGTGCCGGCTGGCCGCATTTCGGGCAATCGACGGTGGTGAAGCCGGGGTGGCGATCGAGCGGGTTGCCCGGCTGGTCGAACGAGACGTCCTCGGGAAGAACCACCGGCAGCTGGTCGCGGGGAACGCCGACAGGTCCGCAGTCGGCGCAGTGGATGACCGGGATTGGCGTGCCCCAGTAGCGCTGGCGTGACACGCCCCAGTCGCGGAGCCGGTACTGGATCGCGCCCTTGCCCCAGCCGGCCGCTTCGGCGCGGCGGATGATATCGGCCGAAGCCTCGGCGCTCGTCTTCCCGTCGAGGAACTGCGAGTTGACCACTACGCCAGCTTCGGTTTCGGCCTCTACCACCGGCGCGTCAGCCTCTGCGGTGCTGGCGGCGACCACGCGCCGCACGGGAAGCCGGTATTTGGCGGCGAATTCGAAGTCGCGGGCGTCGTGGGCGGGCACCCCGAACAGCGCGCCCGAGCCGTAATCCATGAGGACGAAATTGGCGATCCACACCGGCAGCCGCCAGTCGCCGTCGAGTGGATGGACGACCTCGAGGCCGGTGTCGAACCCGAGCTTCTCGGCGGTCTCTATCTCGGCCGCGCTGGTGCCGCCCTGCCGCGCCTTGGCGATGAACTCGGCCACCTCCGGACGCTCGGCGGCGAGCGCTACGGCGATTGGATGACCGGGCGAGATGGCGACGAAGCTGGCTCCGAAGATGGTGTCAGGGCGAGTGGTGAACACCTCGATGTCGTTCGCCCCGCCGGGCGAGGTGCCGGCGAGCCGGAAGGAGAAGCTCAGGCCCTGGCTGCGGCCGATCCAATTGGCCTGCATCAGGCGCACCTTGTCGGGCCAGTCCGGGAGTCCATCGAGGCCGGCCAGCAGCTCGTCGGCGAAATCGGTAATCTTGAGGAACCACTGGTTCAGTTTCTTGCGCTCGACGGGGGCGCCCGAACGCCAGCCCTTGCCGTCGATGACCTGCTCATTGGCAAGCACGGTCATGTCGACCGGGTCCCAATTGACCTCGCTTTCCTTGCGGTAGACCAGGCCGGCATCCATCAGGTCGAGGAACAGCGCCTGTTCGTGACCGTAATAGTCGGGTTCGCAGGTCGCCAGCTCGCGGCTCCAGTCGATGGCGAAGCCGAGCCGCTTCAATTGGCCGCGCATCGTTTCGATGTTCTGGCGGGTCCACGTGCCGGGATGGACCTTCTTTTCCATCGCCGCATTCTCGGCCGGCATTCCGAATGCGTCCCAGCCCATCGGGTGGAGCACTTCGTGCCCCTGCATCCGGCGGTAGCGCGCGAGCACGTCGCCCATGGTGTAGTTGCGCGCATGGCCGATGTGCAGCCGGCC
>DASTDT010000235.1:0-3459 GCA_035710225.1 Sphingomicrobium sp. | reverse complement strand
CAGGGTCAGGGCGACCAGGCCGAGGCGGATGAGCAGTGGATCGACGCCGGTCCAGTCGGCAAGGCCGGCGGCAACGCCAAGAACCTTGCCTTGCTGGCGATTGATCAGGAAGCGACCGTTCATGACAATGATCTTTCTGTGAAAAAGTCAGACGGTTCAGGCGATCGGCAGCGGGCCGACGGCGGCGGTGATGAACAGCATGGCGCTGATGAAGGCGCCGGCGAAGGCGACTGCGGTGTCGCGAAGCGAAACGAACGAAAGCATGGTCATTCTCCTTTTTGCCCCCGACCATCGGGGATGCCCTAACAATGCAGGGAGCGTGCCAAATGGAAAATGTCGTGTAAAATCAATGCGAGGGTGGTATTGTCAGGGCCTTGATGGTGGGATTTTCGCCAACAGTCGGCGAAATTCGCGAGATCAGGGATCGCCGGGGAAGGCGGCGCGTTCAGGATGGCGCGGGCGAAGCGATCGGAAAAAGGCGAAGGCCGGCACCATGTCGGCATCGTAATCCCCGGTGGGATGGATGACCGGACCGAACACTCCGCGCTTGGACGGGTAATCGGGGCCCGCGCACACGATCGGCACGCCAGCGCGCAGCGCGATCTGGTAGAAACCCGTTCGCCACCGCGTCGTCCGCGACCGTGTCCCCTCGGCGGCGAGGGTCAACACGAAGTCGTCGTGCCGCTCGAACTCGGTGACGATCTGCGCAACCAGATCCTGTGATGCGCGGCGGTCAACCGGAACGCCGCCGAGTGCGCGCATGAATCCGCCGATCGGCCACCGGAACAGGCTGTGCTTGCCGACGAACCGGGCCTGCCGCCCTACCTCATGCACTGTTCCGAGGAACACGAGGAAATCCCAATTGCTGGTGTGGGACGCGCCGAGCAGGACCATCTTGGCGACGTCTGGCGGCCGGCCGTGCGCGCGCCAACCCGACATGCGGTACCAGGCGAGCATCGCCCACAGCGCGAGTCTCGACATCGGGCCCAGTGGCGGGAGGGTGGCGGGTACGTGCGAAGTCAAACCGCGCGAGGAGTGAACCGCACGCGCGCCGCTGTCCAGCGTCAGCGCGGGCTAGGCGGCGGTGGCGACGCCCTTGGCGGCCGGGCGCGGCCTGGCCTCGGCCGGCGTGATCGACGAGCGGCACTCGGCGATCAGCGTCGGGAAATCGAGGTCGGTATTGGCGTCGAGCGCCGGCTCGCGGGCGGCCTGGCATTGCGACGCGCTCTCGTAGCGCGGAGCGAGGGTCGCCGCCACCTGGCATGAGCTGCCGCCGTCGGCACAACCGAGGATCGCAATTACATATCCAACCGGGCCCATCACTCACTCCGCTGAAAGCTCGCCCAGTGAACCGTCTATTTAACGAGCGGTTCCAATCGGTTCGTCGCATTCGATTGAAGCGACTGGCGGCGATGCTTAACTGCAACGGCGATGAGAGATGCCCTTTCGACCGAAAAGCCCGGGGGCAGCTTCTCCGTCCTGCTTCGATTCCTGCCGATGCTTTGGCCGAAGGACTCGCTCGAGCTGCGCGTTCGCGTGGTCATCGCCGTGCTCCTCGTGCTCGCCGGCAAGGCGATCGGCCTGGCTGTTCCGTTCGCACTTAAATGGGTGGTCGATGCGATGGGCGGGCCTTCGGGCGCGACGATTGCGGCCGGCGCGACCCAGGCGGTGATCCTGCTGGTAATGGCCTACGCCGGCGCGCGGCTCGGCAGCGTGCTGTTCGACAATCTGCGCAACGCAATTTTCGAGAAGGTCGGGCAGGAGGCGGCGCGGCGGCTCGCGGCGCGCGTATTCCGCCACGTCCACTCGCTAAGCCTTCGATTTCATCTTGAACGGCGCACCGGAAGCCTGACCAAGATCGTCGAGCGCGGGACCAAGAGCATCGACATGATGCTCTATTTCATCTTGTTCAACATCGCCCCGACAGCAGTCGAGCTGATCGCAATCTGTGTCGTCTTTTATTTCAAGTTTGGAATCGGACTGGTCGCCGCGACGCTGGCCATGGTGGCCGCCTATATCGCCTTCACCCGCTGGGTGACCGATTGGCGCAACCAGCTTCGGCGCGACATGAACGAGGTCGACAATCTCGCCATCGGCCGAGCGGTCGACAGCCTGCTGAATTACGAAACGGTCAAGTATTTCGGTGCGGAAAGCCGCGAGGCGGAGCGTTACGACCAGGCGATCGCGGCCTATGCCCGGGCGGCGGTCAAGAACGAGACCAGCCTTGCCTGGCTCAACATTGGTCAGAGCCTGATCACCGCGCTGATGCTGGCCGGAGCGATGGCCTATACCGTCTGGGGATGGAGCCAAGGACGGTTCACGGCGGGGGACGTGGTGCTGGTCAATGGCCTGCTGCTACAGCTGTTCCGTCCCCTCGACATGCTGGGCTGGGTCTATCGCTCGATCAAGCAGGGGCTGATCGACATGGAGCAGATGTTCGCTCTGCTCGACACACCGGCGGAAATCGTCGACGCGCCCGGGGCAACGGCGCTGAACGTCACCGCCGGGGCGATCCGTTTCGAAGATGTTGCCTTCGGCTACGAGCCCGAGCGGATCATCCTCAAAGGTGTTACGCTGGATGTGCCACCTGGAACCAGTCTGGCGGTGGTCGGGCCTTCGGGCGCGGGGAAGTCGACGCTGGCGCGGCTGATGTACCGTTTCTACGACCCTACCGGCGGGCGGATCACCATCGACGGCGAGGACATTGCGTCGGTCACCCAGTCGAGCCTTCGCGAGGCGATCGGGATCGTCCCCCAGGACACGGTGCTGTTCAACGACACCATCGGCTACAACATCGGCTACGGCCGCGCCGGCGCCAGCCAGGCGGAGATCGAGAACGCCGCCAAGGGGGCGGCGATCGATCGTTTCATCGAGGCGCTTCCGAACGGCTATGAATCGATGGTCGGGGAGCGCGGACTGAAGCTGTCGGGCGGCGAAAAGCAGCGCGTGGCCATTGCCCGGACGCTGCTCAAGGATCCGCCGATCCTGATCCTCGACGAGGCCACCAGCGCGCTCGACAGCCGAACCGAGGAGGCCATCCAGGGAACCCTCGCCGCCGCCGCGCGCGGACGCACGTCGATCATCATCGCCCACCGCCTGTCGACCATCGCCAATGCCGACCAGATCGTCGTCCTCGACGGCGGCCGGATCGTCGAGCGGGGCACGCATGGCGAACTGCTCGCCTGCAATGGCCTCTATGCGGAGCTTTGGGTTCGCCAGGCGGCCGAACAGGAGCTGGTGGACATCGCTGGTGACTGACCTTTCCGTCTTGCTTCACGAACGCTTCGGCTTCTCGCGCTTCCGCGGCGTGCAGGAGGACGTGGTCAAGCGCACGGTGGCGGGCGCGCATACGCTTGCGGTCATGCCGACCGGGGCTGGAAAGTCCCTGTGCTACCAGCTCGCCGCCTTGGCCCGGCCGGGTACCGGGATCGTCGTCTCGCCGCTGATCGCGCTGATGCA
>DASTDT010000234.1:0-6860 GCA_035710225.1 Sphingomicrobium sp. | reverse complement strand
GCTGATGGCGCGCCTCACCCAGGTCCGGGTGCGCGGCGATGCGAGCGGCGCCGAGCGGGTCATCGCCGGCTATCTCAACCAGCTGACCAAGCAGCCCGTCTTCAACCGCTTCGAGGCCGAGCGCTACCTGCTGCTGGCGAGCGATCTGCCGGGCTACACCGTCAGGCTCACCCTGCGGCCGGCCGGTACGAAGCCGGGTGACGTCGTCGGGGACGTCACCGTGCAGCGGATCCGCGCTTATGCCGACGTCAACGTCCAGAACGCCGGCTCGAAGGAGCTCGGGCGGTGGGGCGGGCTCGCGCGCGCGCAGCTGTTCGGCCTGACCGGCTTTGCCGACCGGACGACGCTCGCGGCTTTCACCACCTCGGACCTCAAGGAACAGCAGACGATCCAGCTCGGCCATGATTTCCGGCTCGGCTCGGAAGGCCTCGGGCTCGGCGGCCTGTTCACCTACGCCTGGGCGCACCCGTCGATCCCGGGCGAGAGCGACGTGCGGGCGGAGACCATGCTGGCGACGATCCAGGCGGATTATCCCCTGATCCGGAGCCTTTCCCGAAATCTCCGCGGCTCGATCGGCATGGACATCGTCAACCAGGACGTGGAGATCGATACGACCAACGTCGGCTCGATCGATCTGACCCGCGACCGGCTTCGGGTCGCGTTCGCAAGGCTCGGGTTCGAGGCGATCAGCACGGAGTTTTCGCGCGGCCGCTCGCTGGTCGAGCCGCATTGGCGGTTCGCGAGCACGCTCGAGCTTCGCAAGGGCCTGGGAATCCTCGGCGCCAGCGAGCCCTGCGGCCCGACCGGCGCGGACTGCCTGGGCCCCGGCGAGGTCCCTCCGAGCAGGCTCGAAGGGCGCTCGACCGCCGCCGTCGTCCGGGCCCTGCTCTATGGCGAGTACAGGCCGGTCCCAAAGGTCACGTT
Organism: Sphingomicrobium sp.; assembly: GCA_035710225.1. Lineage (GTDB taxonomy): Bacteria > Pseudomonadota > Alphaproteobacteria > Sphingomonadales > Sphingomonadaceae > Sphingomicrobium. Next base: position 5,936 of record DASTDT010000234.1, on the reverse strand, counting down.
CGCGCTCGGCGCGCGCGCGCAATATGCATGGAAGCCGCTGCTCAGCTTCGAGGAATTCTCGGCGGGCAATTACACGGTCGGGCGTGGCTACGACCCCGGCGTCCTGCTCGGCGACCGCGGCTGGGGCACCCAGGCCGAGATCCGCGTCGGGAGCACCGTCCCGACGAGCGCCAGGCGGGCCGCGATCCAGGGCTACGCCTTCTGGGACCATGCCAAGGTCACGACCCTCGACCGGCTGCTCCTGCTCGATCAGTCGAACAAGCTCGATTCGGTCGGCGGCGGCATTCGCGTCACCTACGACCGGTTCATCCTCGACGCGGCGGCGGCGATCCCGCTGACCCGCGTCGGGCTCGATAACAGGAAGCCCGATCCTCGGCTCCTGATTTCCCTCACAACGCGCCTGTGGCCATGGAGCTACCGATGATGTCCAATGCGTATCCGCTGTCCCGCCGCCTGTCGCTGAGGCGCAAGGCCCTCCTCCTGTCCTGCGGCACGCTGGCGATGGCGGCGGTGGCGATCGTCCCGCAGAAGGCACACGCGCAGTTCAACGGAACGATCAATACCGGCACCTCGACGGGCATCAACACGACCACGAGCAACAGCAGCTCGATCTACGTCACCAACCCCACCGCGACGGTAAACTGGACCCCTGACAACAGCGGCACCGGGAACATCATCTTTCTGGACACCGGCGACACGGCCACATTCTACGGGCCCGGCTCAGACTATACGGTGCTGAACCGGATCGTCCCGACCGACCCGAGCCGGGCGATCTTACTCGACGGCAACGTACTGTCGTTCTTGGATGCCGCCGGCACGCAGTCGGGCGGAAGCATCTGGTTCTACAGCCCCGGGGGCATAATCATCGGGGGGAACGCCAGCTTCGATGTCGGCTCGCTGCTTTTGACGACGCTGGATATCGTGGCTGGCTGGACAGCGGACGCGAATGGATTCTCCGCGGACTTTTCGACGGGAGCCGGATCAACCTCGACCATCGAAATCCAAGCCGGCGCGCAGATCGAAGCGCTGAACGAAGGCAGCTACGTCGCGATGGTCGCGCCGCGCATCGTCCAAGCGGGTACTGTCGACGTCAATGGCGCCGCGGTCTACGCGGCTGGCGAGCAAGTTTCGCTTATCGCCAGCCAGGGCCTCTTTGACGTCGAAATATTCGTCGGAACGACTAATGCTAATGGCATAGTCCACACGGGCACCACGACCGGGGACGCGAGCACCAGCAGCTCGACCGATCCGCACCGAATGTACTTCGTGGCGGTTCCAAAGAACCAGATGCTGACGATGTTGCTCGGTGGCACGATCGGATTCCGGCCGGCAACTGTCGCCGGAGTCGAGAATGGCGAAATCGTTCTCGGAGCAGGGTGGGGCGTGCTCGATGTCGAGATGCGGCAGGGGTACAGGTTTTGGGGTTATTTGATTGGCGCTGGTGCGAATGCTGGCGTCCAGTTCGACGAAGGTGCGTTCACGTCGGACATCACTGGCGCGATCATGGGCGACCTCACGGCCATTGCCGACACAGGCGCCATTAACTTCGCCGGTGACTTGGTCGTTTGGAGCGATGCCGGAACGAGCGGCAATCTGCTCGTGAGCGCGGTTAATGGGCAAACGCTAACCGTCGGCGGCGACTTGTACTTCTACTCGTCTGACCGAGTGACGGGGACTGCCGACAAGGAAATCAACGCGTCCGGTGGCGGTTCTGTAGACGTTGCGGGAAATCTCTACCTATTGGGCGACGCCGGAAGCGGGCCGGTGACGATCGACATCTGGGCGGACAACGGCAGCATCAGCATCGGCGGCGAAAGTTATGTTGACGCCAGCGACGACCTCCAGGGCGGAAACATCTTCATCAGCGCCACGGGCGGCGGCTCGGTCACATTCGGACAATATGCGAACTTCTCGGCCAATGGCTGGGGGGGCGGCGAAACCGGAGACGCGTTCGGCGGCTTGATCGACGTCTATGCAGGTTCTGGCGGAACCTTGACTTTCAACGGCGGCGCGGAGTTCGGCGCCATGGGTTTCGGGGCCGACGACGAGGGCTTCGGCGGAGGCGACGGGTATGGCGGGATGGTCAACATCTTTGCCGACGGCGGCGGCGCGATTAACGTTATCGGCAACCTGAACGCATGGGTCGACGGCTATGGCGGCGACATCCTCGACGGCGGCACCGCGGGCGGCGCGGGCTATGGCGGCGACATTTCGGTCGGGGTCTATGATGGAACGATCAGTGTCACCGGAACAGTCCATTTGGATGCCTTCGGTTTTGGCGGCAGCTATGTCGGTGAGGGGACGCCATCGGTCGCTCAGGGCGGGCTTGGCCAAGGTGGATGGATCACCATCTGGTCGGGAGGACCAGGATCGATCTCCTTCGACGGAACCACTTACCTTCACGCTGATGGCTATGGCGGCGACGGCCAGACCGGCGGCGACGGATATGGCGGCATCGTAGGAATCGAGGCGGTCGACGGGTTAATCGACCTTGGGGCGTTCACACAAATGCTGGCCCAGGGATACGGTGGCGACGCAAGCTTCGGCTATGGCGGAAACGGCGGCTACGGGCAGGGCGGCACCGCCTATATCGAGGCGCTCTGGCAGCCAGCAGGCGACGGACCTGCGACAGCAGGGACAATCACCGGCGGTGACGCCTATCTCAACGTCAGCGGCGAGGGCGGCGACGGCGGCGCCGGATTTAATGACGGCGTCGAAATTGTGATTGCGCCTGGCAACGGCGGCGACGGTCAGGGCGGCGCGTACCAGGGTGAGCCGGGCACTGGCGGCGCCTTTGCCGCGGCCGAGAGCCCTGCAACGCTGTCGCTTGGGATTACGACGCTGAGTTCAGTTGGCCTGGGCGGAAACGGCGGGGCCGGCGCGGCCGGCCAGGTCGGTGGTATGGGCGGCATCGGTTACGGCGGAAGCGTGCAGGCCGGCAATTACGACGGAGACGGCACGAACAGCGGCAGCGCCAGCTACGCGGCGCTCGAATTACTGGCGAATGGCCAGGGTGGCGATGGAGGGACTGGAGGCGCAGGCCAGGGCAACGGCGGCGATGCGTGGGGCGGTGCAGCATATGTCAATGCCAAGGGTACGGTGAACGTCGGAACAGAGGCCAGTCCCGGCTCTCTCGAAATGTACGCCGAAGGGTTCGGCGGCGACGGCGCCAACGGGGGCGACGCTTGGGCGGGTAACGCGGTTCTCCAGGCATTCGTCAACAGCAACATCAATGTTTTCGGCGATGTGCTGCTCAATGTCTCCGCGCGTGGCGGCATTGGCTTCACCGGCTTCGGCGGGGATGCCTGGGGCGGCAATGTTGGCGAAGGCGGCCCCGCAGGCGGAGTGAGTGCGGATGCTGGCGCCAGCATTGAAGTCGATGGCGGGTTGTTTGTTCTCGCAAATGCTTTCGGCGGTGATGGAGCCACGGGAGGCAATGCCTACGCAGGCTTTGGTTATTTGGAATCTTTGAGTGGCGCCTCAGTCATTGCAAACCAGCTGTTCCTCGACGCCTCGTCGGTTGGCGGCAGCGGTTCGCTGGCTGGAGGCAATGCTTTCGGCGGGACGGCCACGCTATTTATCGACGGCGGAAGTGTCACTGTCCTGGGCGTGGGCACAGGCACGGATCCTTCCAACGCAGCCTTCAAGATCGCAACCTATGCTGAAGGCGGGGAGGGAGCCGGCGGGGACGGCTCAGGTGGCGTTTCCGAAATCCTGATCTCGAGCAACGGGGGGTCCCTGTCGGTCTCCGGCCAGACGAGGGTTTCCGCCGTTGGCAACGGTGGCGACGGCAACAGCTTAGGCGGCACCGTGCAGCTTACGTTCGATCCCTTGGCGGTCGCCAATTTCGGAGACGTAGGGCTGTCGGCGCTTGGTGCTGGGGGGTTCGTCGGCGTGACCGGCCAACTGACTGCGTCGGGCGATGTCAATCTGATGTCCGGCGGCAACTTCGCAGTCGATGACGTTAACGCCGGCGGCAGCGCCACCTTCACCGCGGGCGGGCTTGCGAGCATCCTCGGAGTCGTCTCTGCGCCGACCATCACGGTGACCTCCGCCGACCTCAACATCGGCCTTGGCGGATCGCTTGGAGTCAAGGGCGTGACCAATCTGATCACGCTCAACGCGGTGAACGACCTCGGCCTTTATATCGGCGAGGGCCTCGTCGTGCCGGTAGGTGCATACAGCCTCGACGAGGACGGCGATATCGCCACGGCCGCGCTCGTGATCAACGCCTTGCCGACCGGCGAGGGGCCAGCACCTGACGTTCATGTCGGCAACGTCCTGATCCAGGGCAGCCAGAGCACCGGGCCCTATGGAGCAGGCGACGTCACGGTGAACACAGGCGGCTCGATCTTCGTCGAGGGCGCGTTGAACTTCACCAATGCTGCGCCCACGGATTCGCTGACCCTCAATTCCGGGGAAGTCATCGCCGTCATTACCGACACCGGCAGCATCACGATGACCGACTCGCTCGGCGAGCTGTCGGGCAGCCTGTCGCTCGTCGCCCATGACATCTGGGTCGCGCAGCAATCGATCATCGACCAGCTGCTGATCGATCCCAATTTCGTCGGCCTGGAGGATGCGCTCGCGACCAACAACGGCACCGTAAATCCCGACGGCTACGTACAGGCCGGCGGAGTCACGGTGACGATGCTGGGAAGCAGCTTCCTCGTCCAGAACTCCGGCACAGCCGAGGACCCGGCAGGGATTTCGGTGGGCGACGGCGGCCTGAGCGTCGTCAACCAGGGAAGCGACCCCGCGAATGTCATCGTCCATGGCCGCCAGGTGAACTCCGACGGCACCATCATCGGCGGCGAGGCCTTTGCCGAGGTGGTCGACGTGACCGGCTCCACAAGTCCAAATTCCACCGTCAACGGCTGCCCGATCGGAGGTTGCGAGGTGCCGCCTCCGCCGCCACCGCCACCGCCGCCACCACCGCCACCGCCGCCACCACCGCCGCCTCCGCCGCCACCGCCGCCGCCGCCGCCTCCACCGCCGCCGCCGCCACCGCCGCCACCGCCGCCGCCGCCGCCGCCGCCGCCACCGCCGCCGGAGCCGGCCTTGAACGCAAGCACGGTGCTCGGCCCGGTTTCCTCCGACCAGGCGTCGGGCAGCGAAGGGGACCAGAACGAAGAAAGCGACGAGGAAGAAGACGAGGACAGCGAGGACAGCGAGACTTCGGTCGATCCCTCGGTGCAGCTGATCAACGCGAACCCGCTGAGGACGGACACGCTCATCGACGAGCCGATCACCAGCGGCAACGACAGCCCTGACGGGCCAAATTGATGGAGAATCCAATGCGCACGGCCGGACTCGCTTTGGCTGCACTGGCGTCGATCGCGGCGCTCTCGCCGCAGGGCTGGGCAGCACCCTTAAGCGTTCGCGACAGCTTCCGGATCGGGAACAGCGGCTCGGCAATTTGCTCGGCGCAGCCGATCGCGACCGACCGCGGCCTCGTCGACATGTTCGACGCTGGCTATGCGATCACCTGCCGCGACGCGGCGGTCCCGGTGGGCAAGCTGTACAAGCTTCGCGATGGCGGCGATGCCGCCGCCAGGTTGGCGGCGCTACGCAACCAGCAAGTGCGCTGCGAGGCGCCCAAGCCCGGTTCGGTCGAGGGCCTCGGTGAGGTCAAGGTTATCGACTGCAAGATGGCGGACCTCAATGTCGAGTACCGGGTTTACGAGTTCCGGCAGGGCAAGGACTTTTTCACGGCCGAAGGCCTCGCCGGCTATGATAGCGCCCTGCAGCTTGGCCTGAGGACCATCGTCGCCGACGCGCCGGTCCCAGGCGAAGTCTCGGTGGCGATGACGGGCGCCGGCGATCCCGCAGCTTTTGCCCGGGTGCAAGCCGGCACGCTCGATCCCGGCCGTCAGTTGGCCGAGGCCTATCGCCGCAACAATGTCGGCAGCTATGCCGACGCCGCGGAATTCTTC
>DASTDT010000233.1:0-2237 GCA_035710225.1 Sphingomicrobium sp. | reverse complement strand
TGGCGTCCAGCACCGCCAGGCCAGCCTCGGTGGTGCCCTTCGGACTCGCGACGCGGCGGGCGACCGAGGCCATTTCCTCGCCGCGCGCTTCGGCCATCAGGGCGGTACCGAGCACGGTCTGGAGGGCGATCCGGGCCGCCGCTTCCGGCCCGAGCCCGCGCTTGACGCCGGCCTTGGCCAGGGCCTCGACGAACCGCGCGACATAGGCCGGGCCGGCACCCGCGAGCGCGCCGATCGCGGCAAGCTCTTCCTCGCGCTGGGTCCACACCGCCAGCCCGAGCAGGCCGAACAGATATTCCAGCCGCTGGCGATGATCGGCCGCCGCGTCGGTGCTGTAGAGCGCGGTCACGCCGCGCCGCTCGCTGACCGGCAGGTTGGGCATGATCCGGACGATCGAGTGGACCATTGGGAAGCGGGATCGCAGGGACTCGGCCTCGACCCCGGCGAGCATCGACAGGACGACCGTCTCGCTCGACAGGCGCGGGGCCAGGCGCGGCGCGACCTCGTCCAGGTTTTGCGGCTTGAAGCCGAGAACGCACCGCAGCGGCGGCGGTTCGTCCGGGAGATCGGTAACCGTCCTTACGCCCTCGACCGGCCGTCCACTGGGGCGAATGGCGAGCGCACTCGAAAAATCGACGTCGGCCTTGCGCCACCCTTCGATCAATGCCCCGGCCATCTGGCCGCAGCCGACGAACCACAGCGGTGGAAGCGTGATCACGCCTCGCCCGCGGTCTCGATCAGCGCCGCCGAAATGGCTTCGGTCGGCGACTTTCCGCCCCACAGCACGAACTGGAACACCGGGTAGAAGCGTTCGCACTCCTCCAGCGCGGCCTCGGCGATTGCTTCGGCCTGCTCGAACGACAGCGTGTCGGAATGGCCGACCAGCGCCGCGTGGCGGAACACGATCAGCCCGGAGCCGGACCACAATTCGAAATGCCCGAGCCACAATTGCTCGTTGATCAGGCACAGCGCTTCATGGATCGCTGAGCGCTTCTCGGCCGCGACCTTGATGTCGGGGAAAGCGAGGAACTGAAGCACCTGGTCGTCGCCGCGCCACACGCCGCGAAGCTCGTACTGGGCCCAGCTGCCCGACGCCGACGCGATGATTTCGCCATCCCCGGCCCGCTCGCACGGCCAGCCGCGCGCCTCGAAATATTGTTCGAGGACATCGATCGGCGCGCCGTCGTCGCGCTCTTCGTGCTCGGCGGCTTCGGTCAGGTCGCGGCCCCCGGCGCGGCGGGCTTGGCGGCCTTCTTCGATTTGCCCTCGAGCGCCGCAATCCGCGCCTTAAGCGCCTCGTTCTCGTCGCGCGCGGCGGCGGCCATCGCCTTTACGGCCTCGAACTCGTCGCGGCCGACGAAATCCATTCCGCCGATCCATTCGCGCATCCGCTCGCGCATCGAGGATTCGGCCTCCCGGCCGACCCCGGCCACAGTCCCGGCGAGGCCGTTCATCATCTTGGCGAAGTCGTCGAGCATGCGGTTTTCGGACTGCATTGGTTCAAGCTCCCGTGATTCCCAGCGGCGCCGCGTCGGCGCCCGGGTTCAGCCTGCCGGTCTCATAGTTGAGAGCGGTCGCCAGGCACAACCACAGAAGATAGGGCAACAGCAGCCATCCCGCCAGCGGACGGAGGCGGCGAAACAGGTTGGCGGCCCCCGCGGCGCTGAGCAGCATGAGGACGATAATGATCAGCGCGAGGTCGATCATTCGGCCGCCGAAGAAGATCGGCGACCAGCCGAAATTGAGGCCGAGCTGGACCCCGAACAGCGCCAGGGCTCCGCGCCGAAGCTTGCTGTCAGGCTCGTCGAGGATCATCGCCAGCGACACGCCCATCAGCGTGTAAAGCGTGGTCCACACCACGCCGAACGCCCAGCCGGGTGGCATGAAGGCTGGCTTGTCGAGCCTCGCGAACCAGGCGTTGGAATAGCCGCTGTTCGACAGATAGCCCATCAACGAGCCGATGCCGACGATCAATGGAACGGTGATCAGCGCCCGCTTCCACACCGCCCGATTGTCGCGTTCAGTCATCACCATTCCCTTGCTCCTTCACCGCGCCGAGCAGGAACTCGACATTGCCTTCCGGCCCGGTAATCGGGCTCGGCTCGATCCCCACAACCCGCCAGCCCTTCGAGCGGACCCACTCGGCCGCGTCGTCGCACACGCGGGCATGGACTACCGGGTCGCGCACCACCCCGCCCTTGCCAACTTCCGCTCGCCCGGCCTCGAACTGCGGCTTG
>DASTDT010000232.1:0-12357 GCA_035710225.1 Sphingomicrobium sp. | reverse complement strand
CAGGCCGCCCCTTACAATTGCCGGCGAATGCGCCTATGTGAGTCGGGCTAAGTCGCAAATCGACGGTCTACTGGTGCTTTGCGGCTCCTGATTCCTTCTTTTCGCTTCGCCTAGCGCGGTGGTCCGAAATCCGGGCCACATACTCAGAAGGAATACAGTTATGACTACCGGAACCGTCAAGTTTTTCAACGAATCCAAGGGCTATGGCTTCATCCAGCCGGATGATGGCGGCCAGGACGCGTTCGTTCACATCAGCGCCGTCGAGCAGTCGGGCCTGCGCACTTTGGGCAAGGAGCAGCGCGTGACTTACGACCTGCAGCCCGACCGCACCGGCAAGATGTCGGCAGTGAACATCAAGGAAGCGTAAGCTTCGATACATTGGGGCGCCGGTTCATTCCGGCGCCCCTTTTCTCTTTTAAGGAAGGCTGGCGTTGGACCTCGATCTTTACCTGGCGCGCGCCGGCGAGGCCCGTGCCGCCGCCGAAGAAGCGACCCTCGACAACGTCCGCCAGCAATGCCTGCGTGCCGAAGAAGCGTGGCTGTCGATGGCCCGGCGCCTACAGCGGCTGATCGTCATGCAGGAATGCAACGAGGCTGAAAAGGCCGCCGCCGCCGAGCGCATGCGGATGCCCGCCGAATAAAAGTCTGCGCGCCGTCGTTTCCGGGCCCCGGCGCGCGCTTCAGCGATCAGACCAGCCGCGATCGCGCGCGGCCTTCTCCCGAGCCGCGTCGAACGGCTCCCCCGAAATCATCTCATCGACGAGGGCGGCAAGCCGTGGGTCCTGACCGGACGCCATCCGGAACTCACCGGTCTGGCCTTCGGTCGGCCCAACCAGCGCCTCGATCCCCCATCGCCCATCTTGGCGGCAGGCCAGGCCATTGGCGGCCGATCCGCTGAACGTCCGGCAAATCCGTCCTTCGGCGTCGCGGAACGTCAGTCCGATCCGATGGGCGCTGCTTGCCGGAGCGCTGGCGAGGTCGCGATCGAGCGATCGCTGGAGCGCGGCGGCGGCGACCAGCCTTTCGCCGGCAATGGTCACGGGCGCGGAATCTGAGACAATGAATCGAGTCCCGATGACGAGCCCGAGGACCAAAGAGGCGGCAAGTGCGGCTGCCTCGTGCCACCAGCGGCGCTCGCCGCGCGCCCGCTGCGCGGCGGCGAAATCGATCACCTCTGCGCCCGGTAGCGCAACCGGCTCGATCACGAGCGGGTCGAACGCGCCGCGCAGCCGGGCGGTCATCGAGCGATGGCGCTCGGCCCTGGCGCTGAGCTCGGGACTGGCGGCGACGGCTTCGGCCACCGCGGCGGATTCCTCTGCTCCGAGCTCGCCGTCGAGCCATGCGAAAAAGCGTTCCTCTTCAATCACCATGTCTCTCCAAGAAGGCGAGCAAGGCCGTTCGTCCGCGCACCAGGCGGCTCGATACCGTGCCGATCGGCAGGTCGAGCAACTCCGCCGTTTCGCGATAGCCAAAGCCCTCGACCAGGATCAGCATGACGATTTCGCGCTGCTCTTCGGGTAGGCGCTGCATTGCGGCCATCGCCTCGCTCAGCTCCAGCGCCGCGTGTGGCGAGGCGCCGGGATCCGCGATCTCGCCGGCTTCCTCGGCAGGAGCCTCGTGTTTCGAGCGGCGGCTGTGGGCGCGGCCGGAATCGATCCACAGGTTGCGCAGGATCCGGTATAGCCAGCTGTCCAGGCGCGTGCCCGGCTGCCACTGGCCGCGCGAGCGAAGCGCCCGTTCGGCCGCCTGCTGGACAAGGTCGTCGGCTTCCGACGCGTTGCGGCACAGCCCGTGGGCAAAGCGGCGCAGCCGGGGAAGCAATGCCACCAGCTGTTGCTCGAACAAATCTGCGGAGTTCATCGGCCCTCATGCGGATGAAACGACGCTTCATCCGCGTTTCATCCTCGAGCAGTAGGAAATGAGGGTTGAGCATGTCCAGTTTTCATCGCCGGTCGATCGCCGCCGTCGTCCTTGCCGGCCTGGTTGCGGGCGGAGCGGCCGGGCAGATCCTCGGCGGCGGCGGTCCAGTCGGCGGAATCTCGCTGCCGCCGGTCAGTCTGCCGGTTGGCCAGGTGCCCGTGGTCGGCCCGGTGCTCGGGCCGGTGCTCGGTCAACCGGTCACCCGGGCCCAGGCGGAGGAAGCGGTGAGACCGACTCTCGATAGTATCGCCGGCCTACCGCCGGCGCTGGCGGAAGCAGGTCCGGCGACGCTTAGCGAACTGCGGCGAATTCGCCTGCGCGAACTTATCCGAGCCAATTCCCGCGAGCTGGAGAACGATGGGCAGGGCCAACCGGTCCGGCGCGGAGTGGTGATCGTGGCCGATCCCGACCCGAGCTCGCTGCAACTGGCGATGCGGGCCGGTTTCCGGGTCGTGCGCGACGAGCAGGCAGCGGAGCTTGGCCTGCGAAGCGTCACACTGGCCGTGCCGCGGGGCGACAACGCCCGCGAAGCCCTGCGCAAGCTGATGCGAATCGCGCCGGCGCTGCAGGCGGATTTCGACCATATCTACGAGCCGGCCGGCGGCAGTCTGGCGCCGCTCATCGGCTCAGCGCTCGCCTACACAACGGCCATCGGCAACGGCCGGCGGATCGGAATGATCGACGGCGGGGTCGCCGCGCATCCTGCACTGGCGGGCGCCGCGATCGAGCAAGCCGCCTTCACCGGCAAGGCGGAGGCGACCGGCCACGGCACCGCGGTCGCCTCGCTGATCGTCGGACGCCAGGGCCCGTTCAGTGGCGCCGCGCCGGGCGCGAGCCTGTTCGTCGCCGACGTCTATGGCGGCAATCAGGCGGCGGGATCGGCCACCGCGATCGTCCGCGCGCTCGCCTGGATGGTCAGGAAACAAGTGCCGGTGGTCAACGTCAGCCTCGCCGGGCCGCAGAATCGGCTGGTCCTGCGGGCCGTCAACGCGTTGCGCTCGCGGGGAATCACGATTGTCGCCGCGGTCGGCAACGATGGGCCGGCGGCTCCCCCGCAATATCCCGCTTCCTACCCTGGCGTGATCGCCGTCACCGGGGTCGATGTGCGCGGCAGGGCGCTTCCCGAGGCGGGCCGCTCGGCCCATCTCGATTTTGCCGCGCCGGGGGCCGACATGGCCGCCGCCTCGCCGGGGCGTGGCTACGCCAAGGTCCGGGGAACCAGCTTCGCGGCGCCGCTCGCCGCTTCGCGTCTGGCGCTCAGCGGCAGCATCGCCGCGCTCGCGGCCGAGGCCCGGCCCGGCCGGGGAAAGGTCGGCCGCGGGATCGTTTGTGCGACCTGCCGCACGGCGCCCAAGGCGGTTCGGGCCAAATAGGCGCAGCGGCCACGGATGAACCCCGGCGGCGACGTCGTTCTCCTCATGGGAAGCCGGTGAAAAGGGCCGGCTGTCCGACGGAACATCACAGGAGAGAGACATGAACAAGGCCATTTTGACGCTCGGCGCCGCGAGCCTGGCACTCGCCGCTCCGGCTTCAGCGCAATTGCTCGGAAATGTCGGCGGAACCATCGGCGGAGCCGTCAACGGCGCTGTCGGCGGAACCGTCAACGGCACCCTTGGCGGAACGCTAAGCGGCGGCGGCTCGGGTGCGCTCGGCGGGGTCCTGAGCGGCGCCGGCAATGCCGCCGGAACGACGCGCGGCGCGGGCTCGCTCGCCGGGACGATCGCCAATAGCGTCAACGGGAATCTCAGCGGCAACGGGTCGGGCTCGGCCGGCGGCTCGCTCGGTGGAAGCGCCGGGCTGGCCGGAACGGTAGTCAGCGCGGTCGAGGGCACGGCGGGCGGCGCGGGTTCGCTCGGCGGCCAGGCCAATGCCGCCGGCAACGCAGCCGGCGATCTTGCCGGACAGGCGAGCGGTTACGGAAACGCCACGGGCAACCTTGCCGGATCGCTTGCCGGAATGGGCAACGCCGTCGGCAACGCGAACGGTTCGGCGAGCGGCAGCGGGTCGGGCAATGCCGGCCTCGCCGGAAGCCTGAACGGGGCCGCAAATGCCGCCGGCAGCGCGGCTGGCGGCCTTGCCGGTCAAGCCAGCGGCACGGGAAGCCTCGCCGGGGCACTCGCCGGACAGGGCAACGCCAGTGGAAACGCCAACGGCTCAGCGAATGGCAATGCCTCCGCACGCAAGTCGGGCAACGGATCCATCTCGGTCTCGGCCGGTGGACGCGGCGAAGCCAATAGCCAGAGCGGCGTCGGCGCCTCGGTCGACGCCAACCCCGGCGGCTAAGCCTTCCGTACATTCACAACTAGGGTGTGGGCCCGTCACTCCAAGCGAGTGGCGGGCCCGCTCCATTGGGGTCGAGCGGATCTGCGAGCCCGCCCTCGCGGCGGCCCGCCCGGCCCGACCTTCGTTAACCAAATAAGCTATTGTTATTACGCCGTTGTTGCGGAAGACTGCACCGGCTTGAAGGGGCCGATGCGAGTCGCTCCGTTGCCCGTGGTCATGTGGCAAGTCGATCGAAGCCGAATTCCGCGAGGCAGCTTGTGGCGAAGCCGTCGTTTGAGCCCTGAAGCGGGAGGGCGTGATGGCGTATAGTGGCGTCTACGTGTTCGGGGACAGCCTGATCGATGCAGGCAATGCGCTCAAGCTGGCGCAATTCTACGGGAACCTTACCTTCAGCGACCTGCCTGACGGCGCTCCGGCGGCGTCCGACGGCTATTTCCAGGGACGCTTCACCGACGGCTACACCTTCGCCGATCTGATTTCGAACAAGGCGATCGGCAAGCCGACGACGACGATCTTCCCCTATGGGTTCGAATGGAACGGGGTTCCGATCGCGCCATGGGCGAGCGACCCCTCGGGCAATAATCTCAATTTCGGTTATGGCGGCGCCCAGGTTCGGCAGGGCGGCGAAGCAGTCCCCGACCTCGACGGGCAGACCGACACTTTCCGCGACGCCGTGGACGGCGATGCGCCCCCGGGGGCGCTCTATCTGGTGACGATGGGCGGGAACGACGTTCGCTCTTTGGCCAAGGTCGACGAGCCCGCGGCCTTGCCGGCCGAGGCCTATGCCGCGCTCGACGAGGTCGTGCAGCAGCTGATCCACGAGCTGGGCCAGCTGATCGAGGACGGGGCGCGCCACTTTCTCATCACCGGAATTCCCGATGTCGGCATGATCCCGGCCTATGACGATGACGGCATCGAAGGGCTCAGCGCGGCCGAGCAGGAGCGGGCCGACGCCGCTACGCTTTATTCGATCTATCTCGACACCCTCGTCCGAACCGAATTGGTCGATGCGCTCGAGGCGATGGGCGCGACCGTCACTTACGTGCCGATGATGGATTACCAGGAAGGAGGAGTGACCGTCACCGGCGGGCTCAATGCCATCCTGCCGACCCTGGAGGCCCTACACGGCCTGGCGCCGGGCACGCTGAAGACCGACCTTCTGGCACATCGGGAAGTCGTCTTCTTCGACCAGGTTCATCCGACCGCGCAGGTGCATGCGCTGTTCGGGTCTTTTGCCCACGCCATGCTCACCAAGAGCGACTGGATCGAGATCCTGCCGGTCGCCAAGGCGGACCGGGATTTTTCCCTGACCGGAAGCATCGCCTTTGCCGGCGAGGTCGATCAATTGGTCATCGCCGCGGTGGCGGGCACGACCTATCGGTTCGACCTGCTCGGTATGAGCTCGCTCGGCGTGGCCGGTAGCCTCGGCGATCCGACGCTGTCGGTGCTGTCGGGCGGCGTCACGCTGGTCTCCGACGCCGACAGCGGCGCGGGCTTCGACGCGACCGTGACCTTCACCGCCGCGAACAGCGCCAATCATGCCTTGTCCTTGTCGGCGGCGGGCTCGTTGACCGGAACTTACCAGCTGGTCGGGGCGGTCGTGGGCGGGGCGGCGATGGAGGTGGGCAACAGCTATGTCGTCACCAGCGCGTCCACGATCGTCATCGAAGGCGCCGGCGGAGCCGGCCGCGACACGGTGCAGTCGAGCGTAAGCTATGCGCTCGCCCCGTTCAGCGAAATCGAGCAGCTGACCACCACCAACGCGCGCGGCAAAAGCGCGATCAATCTCACCGGCAACGATTTTTCGCAGACGATCATCGGCAATGCCGGAGCGAATGTCATCGAAGGCAAGGGCGGGGCCGACACGATGACCGGCGGCGGCGGCAACGACGTCTTCGTGCTGAGCAGGGCCGCTGTGGAAAATACGGGTCTCGCCAACATCGACATCATTACCGATTATTCGAAGGGCGACATCGTCGACGTTTCGCAACTGCTCAGCGTCGGCGCAGGGGTCAATATCGCAACGGGCGGATTCCTGCGGGTGACCAGCAGCGGGCTGATCCAGGTCGATGTCAACGGCAACGCCGACCAGTGGGTGACCTTGAGCACCATCAACGGCAATGGCGCGGTGACGATCCGCTATCTGAGCGGCGGAGCGCTGACCACGACGTCCGTGTCGCGCACGGCGGTTCAGACCTCGGCCTCGACCATGGTGACCAGTTCCGCTCTGGCCGCCTCCGGGGTTGCGATGCTCGGCGTTGATTCAAGTGGTGAGCATGACGTGGCTCATGCGCCGGCGATCATTCGGGACTTCGGCGGCGAGCGCGGCGTGGGCAGCCTGGCTGCGGATGCATGGTCGGTTATGCCGGCGTTGAGCGCGCTGGAAGGCCATGGGCAGTTCGGCGGCGATCTTGCCGGTCCGTCACTTTCCCTTGATCAGCCAAGCCTCTCGATTCAGGGATTCGAAGCGTTCGGTCCCTTGCCGATGCCGGCCGTTTCCGCGCTGCTGCTGCCTACGGAGGCCGCGATGGCGGACTTCGCGACAGTTCGGCCGGCAATTGCCATGCCCGCCGTCGGACCAATCGAGGCGGGGTTGACCATCGCTAGCGATAGCGCGGGTCCGGGCGCCGAGCTCGGGCTGAGCCTGGTGGACTCCCTCGACGCCCCTGGCGGGGCGACGGTCGACGGGTTGCTGGATCTGCTCGTTCCGGCCGGCGGGAGCCAGTTCGCCATGCTCGGCGCTTCGCCAGGCTCGGACGGCTGGCAGATGGCGCAGATGCCGGTGATTGCCGGTTTCGATCCGCTGGCCGCCCCGGTGGAAACGGCGCTGCTGGCCGGCTGAGGCGCAGCCCTTGGCGTCAGGGACGTTAAGCGCTATAGGCGCCCGCGTCCGACGCCTCCCATTGCGCCGGCGGCCCGTCCCTTGCTGGCGAGCGTCTTCGGGCCGGTCGAGCATTCGCTCCCGGCTCCGTGGACCCGCTTTGCTTCGACAGCCCGCCGTCCGTTTCCGGGGGGCGAACGACGCTTTCGCGCGCATGGGGCGCACGGGGGCAGGTTTGGCACAGCCAAGTCCGTCAGATGGTAAGCCGAGGAGTGGTTCCCGGCTGGCGGCCTTCGCATCGTTTCGAAAGTTCGTTTCCACATGGCCACTACGGCATTTCCGAGCCGCGACGATTTCGCGGCACTACTCAACGAGACATTGGGCGGCGAGAACGAGGCCTTCGAGGGCCGCGTCGTCAAGGGCACCGTCACCGGCATCGAGAACGACCTTGCGGTCATCGACGTCGGCCTCAAGAGCGAGGGCCGCGTGCCGCTGCGCGAATTCGCAGCGCCGGGCCAGAAGGCCGAGCTGAAGGTCGGCGACACCGTTGAAGTCTATGTCGACCGGGTCGAGAACGCGCAGGGCGAAGCGATGCTCAGCCGCGACCGCGCCCGCCGCGAAGCCGCGTGGGACACGCTCGAAAAGGAATATGAGGCCGGCAACCGCGTCGACGGCACCATCTTCGGCCGGGTCAAGGGCGGCTTCACCGTCGACCTCGGCGGCGCCGTGGCGTTCCTTCCGGGAAGCCAGGTCGACATTCGCCCCGTCCGCGACGTCGGACCGCTGATGGACCTGCTCCAGCCGTTCCAGATCCTGAAGATGGACCGCCGCCGCGGCAATATCGTCGTGTCGCGCCGCGCGATCCTCGAGGAAACCCGCGCCGAGCAGCGCAGCGGCCTCATCCAGAGCCTCGCTGAGGGTCAGGTAATCGAAGGCGTCGTCAAGAACATCACCGATTACGGCGCGTTCGTCGACCTCGGTGGGATCGACGGCCTGCTGCATGTCACGGACATCAGCTACAAGCGCGTCAATCATCCGGGCGAAGTCATCAACATCGGTGACACCGTCAAGGTCCAGATCGTCCGCATCAACCGCGAGACCCAGCGCATCTCGCTCGGCATGAAGCAGCTCGAGGCGGATCCGTGGGAAGGCGCCACGGCCAAGTATCCGGTCGACGGCACGTTCACCGGCCGGGTCACCAACATCACCGAATATGGCGCCTTCGTCGAGCTCGAGCCGGGCATCGAGGGCCTTGTCCACGTCTCCGAGATGAGCTGGACCAAGAAGAACGTCCATCCGGGCAAGATCGTCAGCACCAGCCAGGAAGTCGAGGTCAAGATCCTCGAGGTCGACCAGGAGAAGCGCCGGATTTCGCTTGGCCTCAAGCAGGCCCAGGCCAATCCCTGGGCCGACTTCGCCGAGAAGTTCCCGGTCGGCAGCGAGGTCGAGGGCGAGGTCAAGAACTCGACCGAGTTCGGCCTGTTCATCGGCCTCGACGGCGACGTCGACGGAATGGTGCACATGTCGGACATCGCCTGGGGCGTGTCGGGCGAGGACGCGCTTCATCTCCACCGCAAGGGCGAGATGGTCAAAGCGCAGGTGCTCGAGGTCGACGTCGAGCGCGAGCGCATCAGCCTTGGCATCAAGCAGCTCGAGCGTGGCGGGGTCGCCAAGGGCGGCACCGGCGCGGCCGGCGGGCCCAACAAGGGCGAGACGGTGACGGTGACCGTGCTCGAGGTTCGCGACGGCGGCCTCGAAGTGCAGGTCGGCGACGGCGGAGCGAGCGGCTTCATCAAGCGCACCGACCTTGGCCGCGACCGCGACGAGCAGCGCCCCGAGCGCTTCCAGGTCGGTCAGAAGTTCGATGCCCTGGTTATCGGTTTCGACCGTTCCAAGAAGCCCAACTTCTCGATCAAGGCGCTGCAGATTGCCGAAGAGAAGCAGGCGGTCGCGCAATATGGCTCGTCGGACAGCGGCGCGTCGCTGGGCGACATCCTTGGCGCGGCGCTGAAGCAGGCGGGCGCGGCTCCGGCGGCTGGCAAGGACGAGGCTTCGGCCGAGGCCCCGGCCAAGAAGGGCAAGGCCAAAAAGGCGGCAGAGGCCGAGGAAGCGCAAGCTCCTTCGGAGGAAGCCGAGGCTTCGGTCGATGAGGCCGACGCCAAGCCCGCCAAGAAGACCAAGGCCAAGAAGGCCGAGGCTGCGGCCGAGCCGGAGGCCGAAGCAGCGGCATCCGAAGCCGTGGCCGAAGAGCCGGCGTCGGAGGCCTGAGCGGGCTATCGACAGTGACGGGAAGGGTGCGGCGCCAATCGGCTGCCGCGCCCTTTCGTCGAGCGAACGCCGCGAAGCGCTTGCGCCAGCGCGACTTTTCTGAGAGCAAGCGCATGCCACGTCTCCGGGGGGAGCAACGACCATGATCCGATCCGAGCTCGTTCAAAAATTGTGCGCGGACTTTCCGGATTTGACCCAGCGCGAGATCGAGGGGGTGGTCAGCGCCCTGTTCGACAGCATTACCGACCAATTAGCCCAGGGCGGGCGGGTCGAGCTGCGCGGGTTCGGTGCGTTCTCGACGCGCCAGCGCGACGCCCGCGTCGGCCGCAACCCGCGCACCGGCGCGGCGGTCGACGTCAAGGCCAAGAAGGTGCCCTATTTCAAGCCGGGCAAGGAAATGCGAGAGCGGCTTAATCTGGGCGAGGTCAGCGCCGAGTGACTTTGCCCGGCGCCGTGCGGACGTGGCGGAACCGGTAGACGCTGGAGACTTAAAATCTTCTGCCCAATGGGCGTGCGGGTTCGAGTCCCGCCGTCCGCACCAGCACGCCGCCGACTCTTCGGGTGTCACCCCGGCCCGCTTCCAGCCGCCTTCTCCTAGTGTGAGAGTTTCTTAAAACCTGTCTGCTAGCCCATTTGCGTGGGACAGGGATCAGGCAAAGACAGCGCGAGCCGGCGACCGGCGGCCGAGTGGAGCCGAGCGCACGCGCAGCCGCAGCTGCTGGTATCCGTCATCCTTGTCGGCGCGACCCTGCTGCTGATCCTGAGCGCCACCAATTTCCTCGCTACTTCCGGGCGCTGGGCGGGCGAGAGCGCCAAGCTCAACCTCATCATGGTGATGCTCAACGTGGCGCTGATCATCGCCGGGTTGAGGCGCCTGGCCGAAATCCAGAGCGACAACGACCGGCGCGCGGATGCCGAGCGGCGCGCGGCGGAGCTCGCCTCGAGCGACGTGGTCACCGGGCTCGCCAACCGCAAGGGCTTTGCCGACCGCGGCCACGACCTGCGCCGGGAGTTGATCGACGGCGGCCGTGGAATGGCGGTGATCCTGCTCCAGCTTCATCGCTTCAAGGCCATCAACGAACGCCACGGCTATGAAACGGGCGATACCTTGTTACGGCGGATTGCCGCCGCGGTCAGCGAAAGCGCGCCCGAGGGGGCGATCGCGGCGCGGATCAACGGCGATGAGCTGGCCTTGGCATTCGGGATCGATCCCGGCGGCTCCGCCAGGGCCGAGGAGGTTGCCGCCGACGTGCTTCGCCGTGTGACGGCGCCGTTCGACGTCGACGGCAAGATTCTCCAGATCGGCGCCTATGCCGGCACTGCCGCCAGCGAGACTGCGGAATCGACCCTTCCCGACCTGCTCCGCCGCGCCGACATCGCGCTGGAACGGGCGAGAAGCGGCCGCTCGGCCAGGCCGGTGTCGTTCGACGAGGGGATGGAGCGCGCGCTGATCGCCCATGTCGAGATCGAGCAGGGCATTCGCTATGCGCTCGAGCATCAGCAGTTCGCAGCGTTCTTCGAGCCGCAAGTGGACCTCGCGACCGGCGAAATCCGCGGCTTCGAGGTGCTGGCGCGGTGGAACCACGCGCTCAGCGGCCTGATCATGCCCGAGGTGTTCATCCCGGTAGCCGAGGAACATGGCCTCATCGGCCGGATGTCCGAGCAGGTCATCGCCCAGGCGCTGCAATCGGCCGGGCGCTGGAGCTCCGACCTCACCATCGCGGTTAACATCTCGCCTTCGCAGCTGGCCGACCCTTGGCTGGCACAGCGGCTGGTGCGGCTGCTGTCCGAAGCGCGCTTCCCGCCCGAGCGCCTGATCATCGAAATCACCGAAAGTTCGCTGCTGGCGGACCTGGAATTGGCCAAGGCCATCACCGCCAGCCTCAAGAACCAGGGCATTCGCCTTGCGCTCGACGATTTCGGGACCGGCTATTCCTCGCTCGCGCATCTGCGCTCGCTGCCGTTCGACATGATCAAGATCGACCGCAGCTTCACTGCCTCGGTCACCACCAACGCCGAATGCGCGGCTATCGTCCGCGCGGTGACCGACCTCGCCCGGGCGATCAACGTGCCGGTCATCGCCGAGGGGATCGAGGATGCGGCCACCCATGCGACGGTGCTGGGCTACGGCTGCGAGCTCGGCCAGGGCTGGTACTTCGGGAAGCCGACCAACGCCGCCCAGGCCGAGCAGCTGATCGAGCGGGAGCCGCACACGCCGCTGGCGTCCGCCCGCCGCGCTTCCTGAAACCTCGAAAATTTACTGATTAAGATTGGCCTGTCCTGCTTCGGGACAGCCAAGGAACCGTGCTGCGCAATGCCGGGTTGAACAATATGGTAAAAACGGCATTAAGGTTTGTCGATGATGACTGCCACGGCATTGCGTCGCAAATCCCCGACCGCTTTCGGGCGGAGGAAGCCGGACGCTCCTTCGAGCCAGGCCTCCAGCCTGGCCGACGACGTTCGGCTGTTCGCGATGTTCTTCCTCGGCGGGTTCACGTTCATGGGCGTGTACCTGGCCTGACGGCCCACGCGCCGATCTAGTCACATGCGCAGTGAAGTTTCCAGCCGAGCCAGGCGGCGACGGTGCTGGCGGCGGCGACGATGAGCAGGCTGTCGGCGACCGTCACGCCGGACATCACCGCTAGCGTCAGGATGAGCGTGGCGGCGACCATCAGGCCGCTGTTGACGATATTGTTGGCGGCGATCGTCCGCGCCGTTTCGGCCTTGGGCACAGTGGTGGTGAGGAAGGCGTAGAGCGGAACGACGAACATCCCGCCGGCAATGGCGACGCCGAGCAGGTCGAGAACGATCATCCAGCTGCCGTCCATCGCCAGAAATGCGGTGAGGTCGCGTAGCTCGGCGCCCTGGACGGGCCAGCCTTTGACCCGGCGATAAAGATCGAGCACGAACAGGCCCATCAGAAGTGCCGAGGCCGGCGAAAATTTCGCCGAGACCTGGCCGCGAAGAAGTCGGTTGATGGCGATCGAGCCGATCGCCACGCCGACCGAAAAGGTGGCGAGGAACAGGGTCGCGACGGTCTGGTCGGCGCCGATCGCGTTCTTGAC
>DASTDT010000231.1:0-2856 GCA_035710225.1 Sphingomicrobium sp. | reverse complement strand
CCGTCCATCATCCGCCCGGTGAACTCGTCGATGATGACGATCTTGCCGTCCTTGACGATGTAATCGATGTCCCGCTTGAACTGGACGTTCGCCTTGAGCGCCTGGTTGAGGTGGTGGACGACCTGGGTGTTGGCGATGTCGTAGAGGTTGCGGCCCTCGATCAGCCCGGCTTCCTCGAGCATTCGCTCGGCCTTCTCGGTGCCGTCCTCGGTGAGGACGACGCTGCGCTGCTTTTCGTCCTGGTCGTAATCGCCTTCGACGAACTGCTTCACGATGGCGTCGACGCCGATGTAGAGGTCGCTCTTATCGTCTGTCGGGCCGGAGATGATCAGCGGCGTGCGCGCCTCGTCGATGAGGATCGAGTCGACCTCGTCGACGATGGCGAAATGGAACGGCCGCTGGACCATCTGGTCCCGCGAATATTTCATGTTGTCGCGCAGGTAGTCGAAGCCAAGCTCGTTGTTGGTCGCGTAGGTGATGTCGCTGTTGTAGGCGTCGCGGCGAAGGTGATCGATGAGGTTGGGGACGATCACCCCGACGCTGAGGCCGAGGAACTTGTAGACCTGGCCCATCCACTCGGCGTCGCGCTTGGCGAGATAGTCGTTGACGGTGACGACGTGGACGCCTTTGCCGGGCAAGGCGTTGAGGTAGACCGCGAGCGTCGCTACCAGCGTCTTGCCTTCGCCGGTGCGCATCTCGGCGATCTCGCCGCGGTGAAGCGCGATCCCGCCGATCATCTGCACGTCGTAGTGGCGCTGGCCGAGCGTTCGCGTGGCCGCCTCGCGGACGGTGGCGAAGGCTTCGGGAAGCAGGTCATCGAGCTTGGCGCCCTGGTCGAGCCGTTCGCGGAACAGCACCGTCTGGTGCTTCAATTCCTCGTCGGTCATCGCGCTGATCGTCGGCTCGAAACCGTTGATCTGCTCGACGATGCGCCGAAGCTTGGCGACATAGCGGTCGTTAGCCGATCCGAAGATGCTCTTGGCCAGTCCGGGAAACATGAAAATCCTCAAAATTGACGCGGGGCGCGCAATTGGCAGGGGCGAAAGGCTCGCCCGCGCGCGAGCGGCGACGTGCGGCGCGATGTAGGAGTGGGCCGGGAGCTAGTCAATCGAGGGAGCGGGACCGCGGGCCGCGTTCCGCTCAGGCGTTGGCGAGTTCGCCTTCCAGCCACTGCTGGAGGACGCCCTTGGGGGCCGCGCCGACTTTCTGGGCGACCGGGCGGCCGTCCTTGAACAGCACCATGGTGGGAATTCCGCGAACTCCGTACTGGCCCGGCACCTGCGGGTTCTCGTCGATATTCAGTTTGACGATATCGACCTTGTCGCCAAGCTCGCCCGAGATTTCTTCGAGCGCCGGGGCGATCATCCGGCATGGACCGCACCATTCGGCCCAGAAATCGACCAGTACGGGCTTGGACGCCCCGAGCACTTCAGTCTGAAAATCCTGGTCGGTGACGGCGCGGGTAGCCATTGGCGATTCTCCTTTGTGGCGGCCATATGGGCCTTGGCCGCGCCGGTCTCAACCGGGCAAGGCAAGGATTTTCGGTCCGGCGGTATAGAGCAGCGACGCTTCGACCGACCTGCCGGGGAAAATCACCTTGAGCGCGTCACGATAGGCTTCCATCTGCAGGCGGTGCGAGCGCGGCACCGATTCCGGGCCCGCCGGGACCGTGGTGCCGGTCTTGAAGTCGACCAGCCGGACCCGCGTTTCGTCGACCATCAGCCGGTCGACCGCGCCGGCGATGACGCGCCCGTCGGGCAAGGTGGCGGCGATTGGCGCCTCGGCCAGCGAGCCGGGGCCGAACAGATCGGAATGGGCCGGATCGCCGATGATCGCGCAGGCGAGGCCGGCAATCTCCTCGCGAGCGTCCGGGTCCGCGAGGCCGGCGCCATGCTCGAGCCAGTTCAGCGCTGCGGCCAGGCGACGGTCCGGGGCGACCTCGGGCAAGCGCTCGAACAGGCGGTGGAGCAGCGTTCCGCGGCGGGCGGTATCCGAACCGCCCGGGGGCGGCGGCGGATAGGGCAGATCGTCCTCCGCCAGCGACGAAGGCGCGAGCGGACGCGGCGGGCGCGATTCAGGCGGCGGCGGGCGGCGCAGCCAGTCGGGCAAGGTGGGGGCAACCGCCAGATCGCGGCGCCTTTTCGGTCGCGGCTGAAGGCCGGTGACGACATGAACAAGCTTGCCGTCGTCCTCGGCAACCGCGCCAAGCCGCTCCAGCGCTTCGCGGACGACATGATGCCAGCTTCGCTCGGAATCGCCCCGCTTGCGGATGCCGGTGACCACCAGCCGCTCCTTGGCGCGGGTCAAAGCGACATAGAGCAGGCGCATATGCTCGGCGCGGTCGAGGGCTTCGTCGTCGTCCATGATCGCCGTGAACGGCGGCCGGCGTTCGGCTTTCTTCGGCCGAATCAACGGCACCTTGTGCCTGGCCGCGCGGTCGATCGGGAAATCGAGCGGCGGGTTGGGCGAGCCGAGCTTGTCCGGATCGGCAGTGGCGTCGGCAAGGATGACCAGCGGCGCCTCCAGCCCCTTGGCGCCGTGGACGGTCATCACCCGCACCGCGTCGGCGGCGGCCGAGGGATCGCGTTTGATCTCGACATCGCCGCCGGCGAACCAGGCCAGGAAACGGTCGAGCGACGCGGTCTCGCCGCGCTCGAACTCGAGCGCGGCGCTGACCAGCTCTTCGATCGGGTCGCGCGCTTCCGGGCCGAGCCGCTCGACCAGCCGGCGGCGGCCCTGCATCGGCCCCGACAGGATCGTTTCGAGGAAGCGCGAGGGCGTTTCATAGTCGGCCATCGCCAGCACCGGGCGGAGCAGCGTCAGGGCGGCTGCGCAATCGGGGTCGGACGACTCGCC
>DASTDT010000230.1:0-7752 GCA_035710225.1 Sphingomicrobium sp. | reverse complement strand
ACGCGGTTGAGATAGACCAGCGGAAGGCCGGTTTCGACGGCGCGCTGGCGGACCATGCGCTGGCGAAGGTCGTCCTTGTCGAGCTCATAGGGACTGCCGTTGGCGACCAGCAGCATCTCTGCGCCGGCCTTGGCCAAATGGGCGCAAACCGCTTCGAGCCAGATGTCCTCGCAGATCGGAATGCCCAATTTGATGCCGCGCCATTCGACCGGTTCCGGCAACGGGCCGTGGGCGAACACGCGCTTTTCGTCGAACGTGCCGTAATTGGGCAGCTCATGCTTCAGGCGGCGGGCGACGAGCTTGCCGCCATCGGCGAGCAGCATGGCGTTGTAATCCTTCCCCCCTTCATGGTGGATGGAGCCGAACAGCAGCGCCGGGCCGCCGTCGGCGGTCGAGTCGATCAGCCGCTCGGCCTGCTCCATCGAGCGCCGCACGAACTCGCGCTTGAGGACAAGGTCCTCGGGCGGGTAGCCGGTCAGCTGGAGCTCCGGCACGACCATCAGGTCGGCGCCATCGGCCTTGGCGCGCCAGTTGAGCATCGCCGCGGCATTGCCGTCGAGGTCGCCGACGCGCTGGTTCAACTGGGCTAGGGCGATGGTCAGGCGGTCGGTCATTGCATTCCATCCCTAGCCGCCCTTCCGCCCAGCGCAATGCGCCGCTAGAGGTTCCGCGTTCGCGCGCTGCACCCAGGGGATCGAGAGCATGAAACTTCTGGCCGGCAACTCCAACCTGCCGCTCGCCAAGGCGATCGCCGACTATCTCGACATGGAGCTGACCGGCGCCAGCGTTCGCCGCTTCGCCGACGAGGAAGTGTTCGTCGAAGTCAACGAGAACGTCCGCGGCGAGGACGTGTTCGTGATCCAGTCGACCAGCTTCCCGACCAACGACAATCTGATGGAGCTGTTGATCTGCACCGATGCCCTGAGGCGCGCGTCGGCCAAGAGGATCACCGCCGTCATCCCCTATTTCGGCTATGCCCGTCAGGACCGCAAGCCGGGGCCCAGAACGCCGATTTCGGCCAAGCTGGTCGCCAACCTCATCACCACCGCGGGCGCCGACCGGGTGCTGACGATGGATCTCCACGCCGGCCAGATCCAGGGCTTCTTCGACATTCCCACCGACAATCTGTGGGCGGCGCCGGTGATGGCCGCAGACATCAAGGACAAGCTTGGCGCCAAGGACCTGATGGTGGTGTCGCCCGACGTCGGCGGCGTGGTCCGCGCCCGGAGCCTCGCCAAAAGGCTCGACAATGCGCCGCTGGCAATCGTCGACAAGCGCCGCGACCGCGCCGGCGAGAGCGAAGTGATGAACATCATCGGCGACGTCGACGGTCGCTGCTGCATCCTGGTCGACGACATCGTCGATTCGGCGGGCACGCTGTGCAACGCGGCCGCGGCCCTGAAACAGCAGGGCGCGACCGATGTGGTGGCTTATTGCAGCCACGGCGTGCTGTCCGGCGCGGCCGCGGCGCGGGTCCAGGGCTCGGAATTGTCCGAGCTGGTGGTGACCGACAGCATTTATCCCGGCGAGCCCGACGAACCGGCCGGCAAGATCCGCCGGCTCACCATCGCGCCCCTGTTCGCCGAGGCGATCCACCGCATCTCCGACGAGAGCAGCGTTTCGAGCCTGTTCGACTAGGCCGGCTGCTCCGCGCGGTCGTCTTGCACCGCGCCCTGCTTGACCGGCGCGCCGATCGACCAGCGGAAGCCGAACGGATCCTCGACCTGACCGTAGCGATCGCCCCAGAACTGGTCGGCGAGCGGGAAACGCTCGACCGCGCCGGCGGCGATGGCGCGGTTCCAGGAGGCATCGGCATCGGCGACCTGGAGATGCAGGGTCACGCTTGCCGGTTGGCCGGCCGCTTCGCCATATTCGGGAAAATCGTCGTTGAGCATCAGGTGGCCGCCGTTGATCAGCAGATGCGCGTGCATGATTCTCTTGCCGTCGTCGGCCATGTGCGGCGCCATCGCTTCGGTGGCCCCGAATGCCTGCTTGTAGAAAGCGATGGCATCGGCGGCCTTGCCGTCGCGGATGGTGAGGTGGGCGACAATGCCGCCAGCAGCCTGGTGTGGCGCGTCAGTCATGGCGACTCACTCCTTGCCAATTGGGGGGAGCCCCAGTATAGGCCCGTCGCTTTCCAAATTCATGGAAATCCAACCGCCCGGCCAGTCAGGGCTGCCGTGGCAGTTGCGAAACGCTCGCCCCGAAAGGGGCCAAGGAGACGAAAATGCCCAAGCTCAAGACCAAGAGCGGCGTCAAGAAACGCTTCAAGATCACCGCTTCCGGACTCATCAAGCACGGCGTCGCCGGCAAGCGCCACCGGCTGATCAGCCACAACGCCAAATATATCCGCCAGAACCGCGGCACCGAAGTCCTCAGCGACGCCGACAAGGCGCGCGTCGTGGGCTGGGCGCCCTACGGCCTCAAGTAGGGAGCGGCTGAACCATGACCAGAATCAAACGCGGCGTCACCACGCGCGCCAAGCACAAGCGGATCCTCGACAATGCGAAGGGCTATTACGGCCGCCGCAAGAACACGATCCGGATCGCCCGCCAGGCCGTCGAGAAGGCCGGGCAGTACGCCTATCGCGACCGCAAGGTTAAGAAGCGCAGCTTCCGCGCCCTGTGGATCCAGCGAATCAACGCCGCGGTCCGAGCGGAAGGGCTGACCTACGGCCAGTTCATCCACGCGCTCAAGCTCGCGAACATCGACCTCGACCGCAAGGTCCTGGCCGACATCGCGATGCACGAGGCCGACGCGTTCACCGCGATCATCGCCCAGGCCAAGAAGGCGCTGGACGGCAAGGAATCCAAGCAAGCCGCGTAAAGCAGCTAGCGAGAGCAAGTGGGGGCGCTGCCGGCGACGGCGGCGCCCTTTTCTTATGGCGCGACCGGCGCGCGTTCGAGAGCGGCCCGGTCCCACTGGCCGAGATCGGCGGCAAGTGCGTAGGTGCGTTCGAGGAAGGTGAGCAGCATCGCCTCGGGGTCGGCAGCGGAGCGGACCTTGGCATAGTCCAAAGTGAACTCGCCGAGATCGGCGTCGAAGCGGCCCGGACCGGAATCGCCTTCGCGAAAGCCCGACGGTTCGGGAAAGGCGTAGCTGTAGAAGATCGGTTCGACGGCGACGATGCCGCCAGGCCAGAAGCCGGCGCTCGACACTTCCTGGCTATAGGCTTCGCGGGTGATTCGGTCGGGCAGGCCGGGCACCCCGCCGGGATGCGGCGGCGCCGTCCGGCCCGAGAAGCGGGTGACGGCGAGGTCGAAGCTGCCCCAGAAGAAATGCACCGGGCTGCACTTGCCGCAGAAGCCGGCGCGGAAGCGCTCGAACACAGGCACGATGCAGGCCAAAGCGGAGTGGAGCCGATCGGCCGAGTCCGGGCGGTATTCCCGCGGCGCGATGTCGTCGGCGAAGGCGACGGCATGTTCGATCTCGTTGGGCCGGCCGTGGAAGCTTGCCGGAAGGCCGTGCGCTTCGAGCATGACGACAAGGTTGCGGTGGAGCGCGGCAACGCTCCCGAGATCGATCGGAAGGATGTCGCGCTCGCCATCCGCCATGCGCAGGACGATTGCGTCCCGGGCGAGATCGAGGGTGAGGTCGAACCAGCCGGCAGGGGAATCGATCGGCTCGATCGCCAACCCCTCGGCGACCGGATGGAGCGTGGCGTGCCAGCCATGGTTGACCCACGGGGAATGCGCGACGCGCAGCTTGCCGAGCATCTGGCTGGCGAGGTGGAGCAAAGCGAAGGTGGCGCCGTCGCGGGCGTGGTTAAGCTTGGGCCAGCGGCTCATCGCCTGGACCCTAGCATGAACCGCATGGCGAGGGGATGACGATGATAAAGTTCGCGGCTAAGGCCGCGGCCATGTCCGAATGGCTCGATCCGATCGCCGCCGCGCCGACGCTCCCCGCGCTCGAGGAGCTGCGCGTGGCGACGCTTGGCAAATCGGGGGCGATCACCGCTCGGCTGAAGTCGCTTGGCGCGATGGATGCCGAGACCCGCAGCCGCGAAGCGCCGGCCATCCACGCCGAGCGCGAGGCGGTGACGGCGGCCATCGCGGCGCGCAAGGCGGCGCTGGAGGCGGCCGAGCTCGAGCAGCGGCTGGCGACCGAGCAACTCGACCTGTCGCTCCCGGTTGCCTTTTCTCCGGCCGGCTCGATCCACCCGGTGTCGCAGGTGATGGACGAATTGACCGAGATCTTCGCGGACCTCGGCTTCGCCGTCGCCGAGGGCCCCGAGATCGAGGACCAGTGGCACAATTTCACCGCGCTCAACATGCCCGAGGCGCATCCGGCGCGGGCGATGCAGGACACGTTCTACCTCGACGAGAAGGACGAGCAGGGCGCGCCCAAGGTGCTTCGTACCCACACGTCGCCGGTGCAGATCCGGACGATGATGGCCGGCTCGCCGCCGCTTCGGATCATCGCCCCCGGCCGGGTCTATCGAAGCGACAGCGACGCCACCCACACGCCGATGTTCCACCAGATCGAGGGGCTGGTGATCGACCGCAACATCACCATGGGCCACCTCAAATGGACGCTTGAGACGTTCCTCAAGGCCTTTTTCGAGCGCGATGACGTCGTGCTTCGGATGCGGCCGTCCTACTTCCCGTTCACCGAGCCGTCGGCCGAGGTCGATGTCGGCTGGTCGATCGAGAAGGGCCGCCGCGTGGTCGGCGGGTCGCAAGGCTGGATGGAAGTGCTGGGCAGCGGCATGGTCCACCCCAACGTGCTTCGCCACTGCGGGCTCGACCCCGACGAGTGGCAGGGCTTTGCGTTCGGCACCGGAGTCGACCGGCTGGCGATGCTCAAATATGGAATGGACGACCTGCGCGCCTTCTTTGACGGCGATCTGCGCTGGCTGAAGCATTACGGCTTCAGCTTCCTCGACGTTCCGACGCTGAGCGGCGGGGTCGGCGCATGAAGTTCTCACTTTCCTGGTTACGCGAGCATCTGGATACGGACGCCGATGCGGCGGCTATAGCGGACAAGCTGACCGCCATCGGGTTGGAGGTCGAGGGTATCGACAATCCGGCCGAGGCGCTGCGGCCGTTCGTCGTCGCCCGGGTGGTCACCGCCGAGGCGCACCCGCAAGCCGACAAATTGCGCGTGCTGACGGTCGACACCGGTTCCGGCGCGCCGTTGCAGGTGGTGTGCGGGGCGCCCAATGCCCGCGCCGGGATGCTCGGCGTGTTCGGCGGACCGGGCACTTTCGTTCCGGGCAGCGGCTTCACGCTCAAGAAAGCCGCCATCCGCGGAGTCGAATCGAACGGCATGATGTGCTCGGCGCGCGAGCTTGAGCTGGGCGAGGACCACGACGGGATCATCGAGTTGGCCGCCGACGCGCCGGTGGGCACGAGCTTCGCGGATTTCGCCGGGCTCGACGATCCGGTGTTCGACGTCGCGGTCACGCCCAACCGCCAGGACTGCATGGGCGTGCGCGGAATTGCCCGTGATCTCGCCGCCGCCGGGCTGGGCACGCTGAGGCCGCTCGACATGCCGTCGATCGAAGGAAGCTTCGATTGCCCGGTGGAAATCCGCACCGACGATCCGGATGGCTGCCCGGCGTTCTACGGACGGGTCATCCGCGGCCTCGCCAACGGGCCCTCCCCCGATTGGGTCCAGCGGCGGCTGAAGGCGGCTGGGCAGCGGCCGATCTCGGCGCTGGTCGACTTCACCAATTACCTCATGCTCGACCTTGGCCGGCCGAGCCATGCCTATGACCTCAACTCGCTGAGCGGCGCGGTGGTCGCCCGGCGGGCGCGTGCCGGAGAGACGGTCACCGCGCTCAACGAGAAGGAATATGCGCTTACCGACGAAATGACCGTGATCGCCGACGACAAGGGCGTGCACGACATCGGCGGGATCATGGGCGGCG
Organism: Sphingomicrobium sp.; assembly: GCA_035710225.1. Lineage (GTDB taxonomy): Bacteria > Pseudomonadota > Alphaproteobacteria > Sphingomonadales > Sphingomonadaceae > Sphingomicrobium. The sequence goes on along the minus strand of DASTDT010000230.1, from coordinate 1,880 downwards.
AGTATAGCGGCGTGTCGGAGACGACCAGCGACGTGCTGCTCGAGATCGCATATTTCGACCCCGGGCGGATCGCCCGCACCGGCCAGGCCCTGGGCCTGACCAGCGATGCCCGCACCCGCTTCGAGCGCGGCGTCGACCCGGCCTTTCTCGACGACGGGCTGGCGGTGCTGACCGGGCTGATCCTTGCCCATTGCGGCGGCGAGGCGAGCCGGGTGGTGCGCGCGGGCAGCCCACCGGCCGATCAGCGGCGCGTGCCGTTCCAGCCCGAACGGGTCCCCGCCCTGGGCGGGATCGAAGTAGCCGAGAGCGAGCAGGTCGCGATCCTCGAGCGGCTCGGCTTCGCGGTCGAAGGCGCGCAAGCAATCGTCCCGAGCTGGCGGCGCGATGTCGATGGCACCGCCGACCTGGTCGAGGAAGTCATCCGGATCGTCGGGATGAACAAAATCCCCTCGACACCCTTGCCGCGCGCCGATGGAGTCGCCCGGCCAACCGCCACCCGCGGCCAGTTGATCGAACGCCGGGCGCGGCGGGCGGCCGCCGCGCGCGGGCTCGACCAGGCGATGACGTGGAGCTTCATCGCCCAGCGCGAGGCCGAGTTGTTCGGCGGTGCCGGGCACGTCCTCGCCAACCCGATCAGCGAAGACATGAAATACATGCGCCCGTCGCTGATCCCGGGGCTGGCGTCGGCGGCCCGCCGCAACCTCGACCGGGGCGCGTCTTCGGTGCGCCTGTTCGAAGTCGGGCGGCGCTATCTGGCGAGCGGCGAACGCCCGACGCTCTCGATCCTGCTGGCCGGCGAAAAGGCGCCTCGGGACTGGCGCGCGGGCAAGGCCCAAGGCTTCGACGCGTTCGACGCCAAGGCCGAAGCGCTGGCGGTGCTGGAAGCGGCGGCAGCGCCGGTGGCGAGCCTTCAACTGACGATGAACGCCGGCGAGACCTGGCATCCGGGGCGCTCGGCGACGCTAGGACTGGGTCCGAAGGCTATCGTCGCCGCGTTCGGCGAGATTCACCCGCGGATCGCACGAGCGCTGGACCTGCCGCCGGCCACGGTCGCGGCGGAGATCTATCTCGATGCCATTCCAGAGCGGCGCTCGAATGACCGGGCCCGACCGGCGTTCGCACCGCCGGCACTGCAGCCGCTAAGTCGCGACTTTGCCTTCTTCGTCCCCGCCGATCTTGCCGCCGCGGCGCTGGTGAGGGCGATGAAAGGCGCCGACAAGGCGTTGATCGCCGACGCCCGGCTGTTCGACCGGTACGAAGGCGAACAAGGGCTGAGCCTGGCGGTCGAGGTTACGCTTCAGCCGACCGCGGCGACCCTGACCGACGCCGAGATCGGCGAAGTGTCGGCGAAAATCATCGCCGCCGCGGAAAAGCTCGGAGCCAGGCTAAGAAGCTGAATCCGCCCCGGCACAGGGAGGATTGAGCGCGTTGATGGCGACGTGCACCCGCGCCTCGATCACCTCGCGCGGGAGGCCCGGCGGAAGCGTGTCGCCGACCTTGAAGTGGATCACGCCCGACCGCTTGAGAAACTTGCGCGGCCACAGCTTGCCGCTGTCGACCGCGACCGGCACCACCGGCAGCCCGAGCACCCGGTAGAGCCCGGCGAAACCGGCCCGCAGGGGCGGCGCCTGTCCGCGCGGAATGCGGGTGCCTTCGGGGAAAATGATCACCGGGCGCCCCTCGGCGATGGCGCGCTTGCCGAGCGAAACCAGCTCTCGCAAGGCCTTGGCACCGGCATGGCGGTCGACTGGAATGACGCCATAACGTCGAGTCACCCAGCCGAACAACGGAATGTCCGCCAGCTCGCGCTTGAGCACCACCACTGGCGTGTCGGCGAAGCGCAGCGTGTCGATCGCCTCGACCATCGATTCATGCTTGAC
>DASTDT010000229.1:0-5207 GCA_035710225.1 Sphingomicrobium sp. | reverse complement strand
GCGGTCGCCCTTGAGATAGGCTGCCCAGGACTTGTCGTCGACGTCATCGGCGAGGATCTTGCCGACGTCGATCGCCGCCGAATGCATCGAATCGATCAGCAGCGAGACGCGCTTGGCGAAGGCCTCGCTGTCGCGCTCGCGGCGGTCGTCCTCGTGCTGCTCGAAATGCGCCTCCAGCGCTGCCGCGCTCTGGCCGATCGAGAGCATTTGCTGGACCAGCCGCTCCGATGCTCCACGCGCCGCCTCGACAGCGTGGGCAGCGGTCCGCTCGAGCTCGCCGAGCTGGTTGGCGACGCTGTCCTGGACCGCGCGCTCCAAAGCGGTTCGGGCCGCTTCGGACAATTGGCCGGCAGCCTCGGGCACAACCGCCGAGATCGCCTCCCGGGCGCGCTGTGCGGCGTGGGTGGCGGCTTCCTTGACCTGAATGAGGGCCGAGACCAGCGCCGGCCCGGTTTCCCCGGCGAGCTGCCGCGCCTCGTCCTCGGCGCTTGAAATTGCTGCCGACAACTCGCCAAGTCGGCGCTCCGCGCCGCCGACACCGGTGTCAACCGCCGCCAGCAAGGCGGCGAGACGGTCGTGCTGGGCCTCGACCGCGGCCGCGCCCTGGTTGATCGTGTCCGAGGTCTCCGCGGCGATGTCGCGGGCGACGGCCAGCGGAGCTTGGGCCGACTGGGCCGAATCGAGCAGTTCCTTGGCGCCTGCCTGGGCATCGCCCAGCGCCCCGGCGATGTCGGTGCGGAGCGAGCCGGCGAGATGGTCGAGCCGTTCCCCAAGCAGTGCGGTCCGCTCTGCAAGCTCGCCAAGGCTGGTGCCGCTGCTGTTGGAGTGAAGGGTGATCGCCTCCAGCTCGCTGCGAAGCCGGGCGAGGTTGTCGCCAATCGCCTGGCTGCGCTGGTCGCCCTGGTCGGCGAAGACGAGGAACTGCTCGTCGAGCGCGGCCAGGCCGCCGGCAATCGACGCGATCAGATGGCGCGAAGATTCGTCCTGGCGGGCAATCTGCTCGGCCATGTGATCGAGCGACGATCGCGCGTCGCCGAGCCGGTCGCGCATGGCTCCGGCGGATTCGATCCCAGCCAGGCCGAGCCCGGCCTTGGCCTGTTCGACCAACGCCGTCACCGCTTCGGACTGGATGGCGATCCCGCCGCGTACCTCGTCGAGCACTTCGGACGTGCGGATCAGTAGCGAATCGATCGTCGAGCCGGATTCGCCGACCACCGCGGTCAGCCGTTCGGCGGTCGCGCGCGCTCCGGATTCGAGCTCGGCGAGGCGGGCCGACAGAAGGCCACTGGCCGAATCGACCCGGCCTTCGGTGTCGGTAGCGGATTGGCCGAGCGCGGTGACCTGACGCTCGAAGGCCGCAGCCTGGTCAAGCGCTGCCCGGCCGGCGGTCTGCAGGCGCTCGCCCATCGCCCGGGCGGTCGCCTCGGCGCGCGGCAGATCCTCGAGCAGGACTCCAAGATCGATGCGGGCGTTGTTGGCGGCCCGGTCGAACGTCTCGCCATGCCCGACGAGCCGGCGGGCGCCGGCGTCGAGCTCGGCCGAGGCAGTGCCCAGGCGCGTTGCGGTCTCGTCGCCGAGCGTCATCAGCTGGTCGGCCATCGACCGCAGGGCAAGGTGATTGTCGTCGATCCGCTGGCGCACGACCGCCAGCAGACCTTCTAGCGCCCGCGCCTCGCCGCGCATGGTGACGACCGAGCGGGTGAAGGCCTCGGCCTCGCGCCGCCTGGTGCGTCCGAACATAAGCCAAGCGAGGCCAAGCAGCGCCAGCGGGCCGGTGACGATCGCGGTCCACTGCGCGACTTCGGGGAAGGACAAAGGCCGGCCGGCCAGCGCCAGGCCTGCCGACCAGGCGCTGAACGCCAGCCAGGCCGCGGCGAGAACCGCCAGCGCCCAGCCGAGCACGGCGCGTCCGCCAGCACCTGGAACCGGGTTAACCTCAGCTTCTGCAAGCCACTCTTCGCCCGCGACGTCGTCCGCCGCTGGCGGGGTCATGGCCCCGGTCCCGGCATCGTCCGCATATGGTTGAAAGACGGGCGAGGCGCTGTGGGGTGAGGTCATGGGAGTCAATTTACCACGAAATGACGCGGGCGGAAGCACGATTGCTGCGGCGGGGTGGAAAGGCGGGCCCGCACTGGCCTAGAGAGGTGGCAGGGCACGTGTTGTGGGGAGGGAGTCGATGGCGCTCGGAGCGCTGATTGGCGCCTATCAGGAAGACGATTCAGGCGGGCTTCGGGCGCTCTACCCACTCGCCGGCCGGACTCTGCTCGAATATCAGGTGCGCTGCGCGGCAGCGGCCGGGGCGATGCCGGTGGTGGTCCTTGTCGAACGCTTGCCGGCCGCGCTCAACGAGGCACTCGAGCGGCTTCGCCACGAGGGAATTCCGGTGATCGCGGTAAGCGACAGCCAGGAAGCGGCGAGCCGGTTCGAGGCGGGCATGCCGATCGTGATGATCGCCGACGGCCTGGCGCCCGATTTCGCCGCCCTTGCGGGACTTGCGGAACATGCCGAACCCACAGTCCTGTTGGTGCCCGACGACGAAGCGCATGCGCGGTTCGAGCGGGTCGACGGGTCGAGCCGCTGGGCCGGCCTCGCTCTGGTCGATGCGCCCACCCTGGGCTCGACCGTCGCCATGCTCGGCGACTGGGACCTGCAATCGACCTTGCTCCGCCGAACCGTCCAGGCCGGTGCCCGGCGGATCGTCGCCGCCGAAGGCTCTGGGGGCGGGCTGCTCGCCGACCGGCCCGAGGATCTTTCCGGCTTCGAGCGGCACCTGCTGGTCGCCACTCGCGGCGCCCGGCCGGACTGGGCCAGCCGCTACGCGCTTCCGGTCGTCGAGGAATTCGCCACCGAGCGGCTGATGGACAGCCCGGTCCGTCCGCAATGGCTGATGCTCGCGGCGATCGTGCTTATCATCGGTGCCGCTTTCGGTTTCTCCCGCGGTTGGCTGTGGCAATCCTATCTGCTGCTCGTGCTTGCACTGCCGCTCGATCTAGTCGCCGAGCGCCTGGCCGCGCTGCGCCTGCGGCCATTGTCCCCTTTGTCGTGGAGTCACCGGCTCTTGTGGCCGCTGGCCGGCCTGGCGCTGGCGATGCTGGGCTGGCGGGTTGGCAATCATGGCGGCGGTTGGGGCGCGACCCTGGCCGCAATCGCCACGCTGGCCTTTGCCCAGGCCGCCCGGACCGAGGCCGCGGGGGCCGAGCTGCCCGGCCGCATCTGGCTGTTCTCGCGCCGCAACGCGATCGTCGGCGCGATTCCGTTCGTGATCGGCGGCTGGTGGGTCGCGCTTCTGGTCGCCTTGCTGATCTACGCGTGCGCCAGCCTGTTCGTCGCGCAGCACCTGCGCCACCGCCTCCTCCTCGATTGACGACGCATTAACCTTGATCCGCTAACGCATAGCGTAATGAATCCGGAGGAATGGCCGATCGCTGCCCAAGCAGCAGACCGCCCGGTCGATCCCGCGCGTCCGCGTGGTCCCAGCCGCTTGGCTACCGTTCGGCGCGATTTCTTCCTCGATCCGACCGACCGTTTGACAGAGCAGGAACGCGCGCTGATGTCGGCGATGCTCGCGGATCTTCTGGGGACGCTGTCTGAGCAAATTACGGCCGCGGTCGGGTCGCGGACCAATGTCTCGGAAAGCGGCCGGATTAATGCCGCGCTGATGGCCTCGGGCCTGCTTGACCGGGCCGGCCTGGTTTCCTTGATGCTGCGCCGGGCCGACGAACATCGCATCGCTGCCACCTTTGCCGCGCACGGGGGACCGCGCAAATTGCCGCTGTTGTCGAGGCTGGTCGGCGACGACGACCCCGCCGTAGCAGCCGCGGCGATGGCACTGGTCGTTTCGCGAGGACGCCGCCGCGACGGCTTCGGGCAGCCGCGGATCGAGCTTAGCGATCTCGACTCCGCGGATGTCGCGGCGTTGGTCCATTCGCTCGCGGCCGCGCTCAGCCCCTCGGGCAATGTCGAAGCGCAGTATGCGGCGGCTGCGGACCAGGTGGCTGCCGCGGTTCGCTTCGAAGAATCGCTCGACAATGCCGTTGCGACCCTTGCCGATGCGCTGGTCAGGCACGAACGCGACCAGGAACGGCTGATCGAGGATTCGTCGGGGGAAGGGGAGGCGGCGCTCGTTGCTCACCTGATCGCCCGGCGCGCCGCGATCAGCCCCCAGGCTGCCTGGGACCATCTGCTCGACGCCGGCGAGGGCGGCCTTGCGCTGCTCGCGCGGATGGCGGGCCTCGGGCGGCGGGCGGCGGCGCGGCTGATCGCCGATTTCGGCTCGACCATCGGCACCGCGTCGGTCGAGGACGAGATGGCGCGCTTCGACACCCTCGACGAGGGGGAAGTGGCGGTAGCCCTCGCCCATTGGCAGCTACCACGCAATTTCCGGATCGCGCGGTCCATGCTTGGCTACGCCAGTGGCTAGCGCGGCGGGCGAGGGGGACCTGGTGTGCGGCCGGGTCGACCGAAGCGGTCGGCTGATCGAGGCCGACATGATGCTCGGCCGGCTCCAGCAGGAGGCCGGGGCAGAGGTCGGCCAGCGGCTGATGCTGCCCCAGCTGGCGGCGGTGGCCCGGCTGGTCCGTAAGCTTGGTATCGCCGTGGCTAGGCCGGCGGTCGTCGCCGGCCGCGATTATGACGTCGAATTGTGGGTACGCGGAGAGCCCGACGGGGATGACGTACTGCTGACCATCGAAAGCTGGCGGCGCCGGCCGCCGCAAGGCCCGCGGCTGGAACAAGCCGTGCGCGGCGAGGACATGCTCTCGTCGCTGCGCGGCGAGTGGGCGACCGATTCGGAGCTCCGGCTTACCGAATTGTCCCCCGACCTGGCCGATCTGCTCGGCGTTGGCGCGGGCGAAGTCGCCGGCCAGCCTCTGACCCGGCTTTTGCGCCTCCTCGAAGGCGAGGACGGCGAAATGCCGCTTTTGCTCGCCGTTTCCGCCCGAGTGCCCTTCTCCGGCCAGCTCGCGAGTGGGCGTTCGGCGCAGGGCTCGCGGCTGGTGCTTGAGGGAACGCCGGTCACCGCCGCCGACGGCAGCTTCGCCGGTTATCGCGGTCGCGCAACGCCGGAGGACAAGCATATTCCGACCGCGGCCAATGAAAGCGGCAACGCCGCGCTCGGGATCGATCCCGCGCTCGACCATGCGCTGCGCTCACCGATCGATCGCATCATCCGTGCGGCGGAAGGCATTGCCGGCCGCTCCGAAGGGCCG
>DASTDT010000228.1:0-11438 GCA_035710225.1 Sphingomicrobium sp. | reverse complement strand
TCTTCATGGACGGGGATGCGTTCGGCGATGCTTCCCTCCCGCGCCTGAACGGAAGCTTGCCGGAAAAACGCCTCTAGCGGGGGGAGGGGCGAAAGGCAAAGGGGGAGGCGCCGACAGCCGTCACTCTTGAAGCGTGCCCGCGTCCGACACGCATGAAGCGTGCCGGTTCGCCGGCTCAGCTCTTCGGCCGGTAGGTCTGCTCCGCCGTCGGGAAGGCGCGGGTGCGGACTTCCTCGCGATACAAAGCGGCGGCGGCGGCGATCTCGGACGCGATGTCGGCGTAGCGCTTGACGAAGCGCGGGGTGCGCTCGAACAGGCCTAGCATGTCCTCGGTGACCAGCACCTGGCCGTCGCAATTGGCCGAGGCGCCGATGCCGATGGTTGGCACGGCAATCGCCTTGGTGACGTCGTCGGCGATCCCTTCCATCACTCCCTCGACGACGACGCAGAAGGCGCCGGCCTCGGCCACCGCCTTGGCGTCGCCGACGATCTTCTTCGCCTCCGCCGCGCTCTTGCCGCGAGCGCCATAGCCGCCGAGCGTGTTGACCGCCTGGGGCGTGAGGCCGACGTGGCCGATGACCGGGATTCCGCGCGTGGTGAGGAAAGCGACCGTTTCGGCCATCGCTTCGCCGCCCTCGAGCTTGACCGCCGCGCAGCCGGTTTCCTTGAGGATTCGCGCCGCGCTGGCGAAGGCCTGGCCCGGCGATTCTTCATAGCTTCCGAACGGCATGTCGACCGCGACCAGGGCGTGCCAACTTCCGCGCACCACCGCCGCGCCGTGAGCGCACATCATCTCGAGGGTGACCGGCACCGTCGAGGGCAGGCCGTAAATGACCTGGCCGAGGCTGTCGCCGACCAGCAGCATCTCGCAATGCGGATCGAGCAATTGGGCTGTGCGCATCGTGTAGGCGGTGAGCATTACGATCGGCTCGGCCGTCACGCCGTCCTTCTTGAGCGCCCGGATCGCCGGAACGGTCATCCGCTTGCCCGGCACCGGCGAGGGGGTCGCTCGGCTCGTCGCCGTGTCGATGGTGAAGGTGGACATGCCGCGGTTCTAGCGGCTCGCGCCTAGCGGAGCCAGCCGCTCCTCCGCGCGCGCCGAGCGAAGCTCCAGATCACCGCGCAGACGGCAACGATGACGAACGGCAGCAGCAGCATGTCGGACGACACCAGGTCGCGCAGCGACGGTACCCACAGCAGCCCGGAAAACTGCGCCGTCACGGCAATTAGCGAGACGAGCAACAGCGGATCGGCGACCCTGCGCCGCATCAGCAAGGCGACGGCGCCGGCCAGCCCGACCCACACCGCCAGCGCGTAAGCGCCGGTCATCCACGGCGGGGTGGCGTCCCACACCGCGCGCTGGTCGGCCGGAAGCGCGGCAGGATCGACCCGCACCTGCATCAAATACATCACGCAACCGAGGATTTCCCACGCCACTGCGGCAATCGCCGCCGGAGTGAACCAGCCCGGTAGGCCGGATGATTGTGGTTCGGTCATTCGATATCCCCTTCCCGGCGCCGACCCTGCCGCCCTGTTGAGCCGACTGCAACCTTGCACCTCTTTTCGTAAAGGCTCACTCTCGTGGCCCCAAGGGGAGCGGCGGTTGGCGAGCATCTTCCTCAGCTATGCCCGGGACGATTCGGCCAGGGCCGGACGGGTCGCCAGCGCCCTGGAATCCGCCGGGCACAGGGTGTGGTGGGATCGCAATATCCACGCCGGCTCGCGCTTTTCGGCGGAAATCGCCGCTGAGCTCAACGCCGCCGAGCTGGTGGTTGTCCTCTGGTCCAGATCGTCGGTCGAGTCGCCGTGGGTGCATGACGAGGCCGCCGCCGCGCGCGACAGCGGACGACTGGTGCCGGTCTTGATCGAGCCGGTCGAGCCGCCCCTGGGCTTCCGCCAATACCAGGCGGTGACCCTCTCCGGCGGCCTGACGCGGGCGCGATCCGTCCAGCCGCTGGTCGAGGCCATCGCGGTGAGAGGCGCGGCGCCCGTGAGGCCGGAACCGCGCAGAAGCGTCCGGCGCGCGCTCGGCTGGAAAGTGACGGCGGTGGTCGCCGCCGCGCTGCTGGCGGTGCTGGCCGGGGCGTGGTTCCTCATTGTCCGCCCGAGCGACCGGGCATCTCATGTGATCGCGGTGGCGGCGGCCGAGGGTGGAGACCAGCGCCGATCCCAGGAGCTTGCGCGGACCATCGCGACCGACCTTGGGCGTTATCGCGCCGGGCCGCTGGGCGCGCTCACCGTGTTCGGCGGGAATGACCCCAAGGCGTCCGGCGCCGACTATCGCGTCGACGTCGGCGTGTCGCCGGCGGGGCCTGGGCTGCGGGCCGATGTCAGCCTGCTTTCGCGCGGCGATCGGCGGATCCTGTGGTCTTCCTCGGTCGAGGGGCCGGCCGGGGCGCTGGTGGACCTTCGCCAGCAGGCGGTCGCCAAGCTTGGCGACGTGCTGGCCTGCTCGGTCGAGGTCGAAACCTACAGCCGCAAGATCAGCCGCGAAGTCCTCGGCCTGTATCTCAACGGATGCAGCCTGATGAGCGACCTCAATGTCTCGGAGCCCGACCAGACCACGCTCAGCATCTTCCGCCAGATCACCGAAAAAGCCCCCGATTTCGCGCCGGGCTGGGCCAATCTTGCACTGCTCGAGGTGCAATCCTTTCCTGGCACGCCGCCGCCGGACCGCCCGGCGCTGAGGAAGGCGCTGGTCGCGCATCTCGCGCGGGCCAAGCAGCTCGACCCCGATTATCCCGCGACCATCGCCGCCGACGCCAATTTCCATCCCAACCAGGCGACCAAGCCGGCGCACGCCCTAGCACTGCTGGACCGCGGGCTGGAGCGGCATCCGGACAGCGCAATGCTGCACGAACTGCGGGCCTTCTACCTGCGGCGGGTCGGGCGATCGAACGAAGGGGTCACCGCGACCCGGCGGGCGGTCGAGCTCAACCCGCTGTCGCCGATCCTGCGCGATTCCTATGCTTCGGCCCTTGCCTATGCCGGTCGAACGGATGCCGCGTTCAAGGAACTGGAAGAGGCCGAGGCGATGTGGCCGGGCTCGACCGTCCTTCGCCAGGCCCGCTACCGGCTCGACCTGCGCTACGGCGACCCGCGCAATGCCATGCGCTTGCTCCGCGAGCGCGGCACCGGCGACCTTCAACCTGTCCCGATGGACACCTCGTGGGAGGCGTTCCTGGAAGCGCGCATGGACCCCAGCCCGGCCCGGGTCGAGAAAGCCCTGGAAGGGTTTCGCGCCCGTTACCGAAGCGGCCACGGGCACGTGGTCAGCTACGTCCAGGCGCTCGGCACGTTCGGCCGGGTCGAAGAGGCCTATCGAGTCGTGTGGACGCCGGGGGCGCTCGACAGCCTGATGGCGGGAACCGACCTGCTGTTTCGCCCGCACATGCGCCCAATCCGGGCCGACCGGCGCTTCATCGCCCTGGCGGCCAAGCTCGGCCTGGTCGCCTTTTGGGAGAAAACCGGGGTCTGGCCCGATTTCTGCGGCGAGCCGCAATTGCCCTATGATTGCAGGGCGGAAGCGAACAAGCTGACGGCCGAGCAGCGCAAGATCGCGCCCCAGATTTATTGACCCGGCACGCGTAGACGGGCAGGGCGCTTGGCCTGATGCCCCTCCCCACCGTCGCCATCGTCGGCCGCCCCAATGTCGGCAAGTCGACCCTGTTCAACCGGCTCGTCGGCCGGCGAGTCGCTTTGGTCGACGATCGCCCCGGCGTGACTCGGGACCGTCGCGAAGGCGAGGGCGAACTGCTCGGCCTCAATTTCAAGGTCATCGACACCGCCGGTTTCGAGGACGAGGACGCGGTCTCCCTGCCCGGCCGGATGCGGGTCCAGACCCAGGCGGCGGTGCGGGCCGCCGACGTCGCCCTGTTCCTGATCGACGCCCGCGAGGGGCTGACCCCGCTCGACGAGGAGATCGGCCGTTGGCTGCGCTCTGAGAAGACGCCGGTGGTGGTCGCCGCCAACAAGGCGGAAGGTCGCTCGGGCGAAACCGGGCGGATCGAAGCGTTCGCATTGGGCTTTGGCGAGCCGTTCGCCTTGTCGGCCGAGCATGGTGAGGGGCTGGTCGATCTGTTCGAGGCGCTTCGGCCGCATATCGAGCGCGAAGACGAGGCGGACGAAGCGGCGGCGGTAGACGACGACGAACGTCCGCTCGGGCCATTGAAGCTGGCGATCGTCGGGCGCCCCAATGCCGGCAAGTCGACCCTGGTCAACAGAATGCTGGGCGAGGAGCGGATGATCACCGGGCCGGAAGCCGGGATCACCCGCGACAGCATCTCGATCGACTGGGAATGGCAAGGCCGCGCTGTGACGCTGGTCGATACCGCGGGCTTGAGGAAGCGCGCCAAGGTCGACGACAAGCTCGAAAAGCTAAGCGTCGCGGACACGCGCCGGTCGATCGACATGGCCGAGGTGGTCGTGCTCCTGCTCGACGCCACGCGCGGGCTCGAGGTGCAGGACCTCAAGATCGCGTCCCAGGTGATCGAGGAGGGCCGGGCACTGATGATCGCGCTCAACAAATGGGACGTCGCCGACAATGCCTCGAGCCTGTTCAACGGGGTCAAGGCGGCGCTCGAGGAAGGGCTCAGCCAGCTCAAGGGAGTCACCGTCCTCACCGTCAGCGGCAAGACCGGCAAGGGCATCGACCAGCTTTTGGGCGCGGCGTTCGAGCTTCGCGATGCGTGGAGCATGAGGGTCGGCACGGGCGAGCTCAACCGCTGGTTCGCCCGCGCGATCGAGGCCAACCCGCCGCCCGCCCCCGGCGGGAAAAGGATCAAGCTGCGCTACGTGACCCAGGTCAAGTCGCGGCCGCCGACCTTCGTCATTTTCGGCAACCGGCTCGACGAGCTCCCGGCGAGCTACGAGCGCTACCTGCTCAACTCGATGCGCCGCGACCTCAAGATCGGCCCGGTGCCGATGCGCCTGAACCTGCGGTCGTCGAAGAATCCGTTCGCCGACAAAAGCTGACGACACCACACGCTCGATAAAGCCAATCTTTACCCTTGGCATGCGACAAGCGTGGCGTGGGACCGCGCCCTTCGGGGCTGAATGGAGAGTGCAACTTGGACGACGCCACCCTCGTGGACTGGGTCTTTTTCGAGCGTTCGCGCGCCGAGCTAGGCCCCGGCTTCATCCGCATCCTCGGCTATTACCGCGAGGACGGCGACAAGAGCGTGCAGGCGATCGAGGAAGCGATGCGCGAGGAGAACGCCGTCGCGCTGGTCATCCCGGCCCACACGCTCAAGGGCGAGTCGCGCCAGTTCGGGGCGGAACCGCTCGCAGCCTTGGCCGAGAAGATCGAGGAAGTCGCGCGCTCGTGCATCGAGACCCATCGTTTTCCCGACGAGCTGATCCCCGATGTGGTCGAGCTCAGGAAAATGTTCGAGCGGACCATCGCGCTGTTCGACCAGGCAACCAACCCGCTCCTGACCCGCGCCGCGCCGGTCGGCTTCGGGCGCAAGGTCGCCAACCAGGACTTCGGGCGGCTCTAGCGGCGCATCGGCTGCGGCCGGCCGCGCGCCAGGCTGCGCCACAGCCATTCGAGCGGGCCGTAGCGATAGCGTTCCAGCCACGGCTTCGACCAGGCCAGCATCAGGGCCCACATGCCAAGCACGAACAGCCATAGCCCGGCGCGGCTGACCTCGCCGAACAGATTGAGCCCGTAGCCGTAGAAGATCGTCGTCATCACTGCCGAGGTGGCGAGATAGTTGGTGAAGGCCATCCGCCCGGCGGCGGCGACCCGGTCCTTGAGCGCCGGCAACGGACCGCCCTTGAGCCACAGGATGACGAGCGCCGCCCAAGCGATTGCAAGCATCAGGTCGAACGGCTGCGACAGGCCGAGGAAGACGGTGAAGATGACTCCGGAATTGAACCCCGAGGACCATTGCCACCAGGCCATGACGATGAGTGGCGGAATCGCCAGCGCTGCGAAGGTCGTGGCCCAGCGGCGATAGCGCGCCCGCTCCCACGCGCCGGTCAGGAAGCCGGAGCGGAACAGCGCCATTCCGATCATCATCAGCCCGAGCGTTTCCGCGCCGAGCCCGAAGAAGGCGGCGAACGGCTCGAATGTCCGCTCGCCCAGACGATGGTGGACGATGGGGGCATAGGGGCCACGGTAGAGCTTCATCTCGGCCGGGATCTTGCGGCTGGTCGCGCCGACCTCCTGCTCGACCGTGTCGCGCGCTTCGTAGAGCTCGCTCGCGGCGTGGGGCGGCAGGCTGGGCGAGCCGGCCATCATCGCCGACCAGCCGATCAGCCCGAAGAAGATGTTCGACAGAAGGAACAGGGTCAGGCCCCAGCCGACCAGCTTGCGGACGTCGACCTCACGCAGCCAGTAAATGACCATTCCGCACAAGGCGTAAAGCGCCAGGATGTCGCCGAACCACAGGAAGTAGAAATGGAGGCAGCCGATCCCCAGCAGCACCGCCATACGGGCATAATGCGCCGCCGCCCCGCTCCGCCCGGCCTTTGCCGCGCGGTCGATCACCAGCAGCGTCGAGGCGCCGAACAGGATCGAAAACAAAGAGCGCATCTTGCTGTCGAAGACGAGGAAGTTGAACGCCCAGGAGAGGAGGTCGGCGCCGGCGTCACCGCCCCATGCCGCCGGGTTGGCATAGGCCGGAAAGGGGAGGGCGAAGGCGGCGATGTTCATCGTCAGGATGCCCATCACGGCGACCCCGCGAATGGTGTCGAGCGAGAGGATCCGCTCTTCGGGGCGTGCCTGTTCGATCGTTGCCATGATTGTCCCCCGGCGTTGCCGCTGTCCTAGACGTGCAGGACAGCGGAGCCAAGGGCGCGGCGGATGCGCCCGCTACTCTTTCGCCGGCTCGCTTTGCAGCTGGACGTAGTTCTGGAGGCCCATCTGCCGGATCATGTCGAACTGCGTCTCGATGAAGTCGACGTGGCCTTCCTCGTCCTTGAGCACCTCGGCGAACAGGTCGCGGCTGACATAGTCCTTCACGCTCTCGCAGTAGGCGACGCCGTTCCTGTACATCTCGACCGCCTCCAGCTCCGCTTCGAGGTCGGCCTTGAGGATTTCTTCCACGCTCTCGCCGATCCGCAGTGACCCCAGCGACTGCATGTTGGGGAAGCCGTCGAGGAACAGGATGCGGTCGGTGAACCTGTCCGCATGCTTCATTTCGTCGATCGATTCGTGGCGCTCATATTCGGCCAGCTTGGTGACGCCCCAATTGTCGAGCATCCGGTAGTGTAGCCAATATTGGTTGATCGCGGTCAGCTCGGCCTTGAGCGCCTCGTTCAACAGCTCGATGACCTTGGGGTCGCCCTTCATGACACTCTCCTCGCGAAGCAACGCCCTAGGCGCATGCGCGGCTCAATGAAAGGCCAAAATTGGCGGAAAAGTCAGAAAAAACTGCGAATGCGAGTCAGTCGCAGTCGCGCGGCAATCAAGCTGCGCGCTGGTCGATCTCGTCGGGATTGGCGCGGGCTTCGGCGACAATGTCCTCGGCCAGTTCCTGGCAGCCGCCGCACTCGAACTCGCAGCCCATCGAGGCATAAGCCGCCTCGGCATCGGCGCAGCCGCGAGCGGCCGCGGCGCGGATATCGCAGTCCCGAATCACATTGCACGAGCAGACAATCATGAGTGCAATATGCCGATAATGCGAACCATTCGCAAGAGGCGTGTCAGAGCTCGTTCGACATCAGCGATGGGAAGAAGCCTTCGTGCGCGGCGCGCAGGTCAGCGAGGGAGGCGCGGAAGCCCGGGCCGTTCACCGCATCGCCGCCGGTCGTTCCGATCGGCGCGGCGAAGAGGTTTGCGGCGGTCGCGGCAGCGATGACCGCATCTGCGTCCCTCGTTGTCACCAGCAGTCGGCCCTGGTCCTCCCCGAACAGGATGGCGGCCGGGTTAGGCACGTCGGGGAGCGTGACATCGGCCCCGACGTCCCCGGCCAAGGCCATTTCGGCGATGGCCACCAGTGCGCCGCCGTCGCTGACATCATGGCTGGCGGTGATCGTGCCTTGGGCGATCAGTTTGCGGGCGAGGGTGCCCAGGCGCTTCTCGACCTCGAGATCGACGGGCGGCGCGTCACCGGCCCGTCGGCCATGGCAGACATCAAGCCACAATGATTGGCCGACGTGGCCGGTCGAGTGGCCGATTAGGACGAGGGTGTCACCGCCCGCCTTGAACGCGATTGTCGCCGAATTGCGCCAGTCGTCGAGCAGGCCGACGCCGCCGATTGCCGGGGTGGGGAGGATGGCCGAACCGCCGCCGGTGGCCTTGCTTTCGTTGTAGAGGCTGACGTTGCCCGAGACGATCGGGAAGTCGAGCGCCCGGCAAGCGTCGCCCATGCCGCGCAGGGCCTCGACGAACTGGGCCATGATCTCGGGCCGCTGCGGGTTGCCGAAATTGAGGCAGTTGGTGACGGCGAGCGGGCGCGCGCCGACCGCGCAGAGGTTACGATAGGCCTCGGCGATGGCCTGCTTGCCGCCCTCATAGGGGTCGGCATAAACGTAGCGCGGCGTGCAGTCGGTGGTCATCGCCAGCGCTTTTTGCGCGCCATGAACGCGGACTACCGCCGCGTCGCCGCCCGGCTTCTGGACGGTGTCGGCGCCGACCTGGCTGTCGTATTGCTCCCAGATCCAGCGCCGCGAGGCGAGGTTGGGGGAGGCCATCAGCTTCAACAGGTCGGCGGCGATGTCGGGCGATTCCGGCACCTCGCCGAGCGGCTTGACCTGCGCCCAAGCCTTATATTGGTCGAGCGACAAGTGCGGGCGGTCGTATTCCGGCGCGTCGTCGGCGAGTGGTCCGAGCGGGATGTCGCACACCACTTCGCCGCGCCACTCCAAGACCATGTGGCCGGTGTCGGTGACCTCGCCGATCACGGCGAAATCTAGCTCCCATTTGCGGAAGATCGCCTCGGCCTCGCCCTCGCGGCCGGGCTTCAGGACCATCAGCATCCGCTCCTGGCTCTCCGACAGCATCATCTCATAGGGCGTCATGCCCTCCTCACGCTGTGGCACGCGGTCCATGACGAGGCGGATTCCGGCGCCGCCCTTGGACGCCATTTCGACGCTCGAGGAGGTGAGGCCGGCCGCGCCCATGTCCTGGATGGCGACGATGGCGTCGGTCGCCATCAGCTCGAGGCAGGCCTCGATCAGCAGCTTCTCGGTGAACGGATCGCCGACCTGGACGGTCGGTCGCTTGTCGTCGCTGTTCTCGTCGAAGTCGGCCGAGGCCATGGTTGCGCCGTGAATCCCGTCGCGGCCGGTCTTGGAGCCGACATAGACGATCGAATTGCCGAGCCCGGTCGCGGCCGAGTAGAAAATCTTGTCGGTCCTGGCGACTCCGACGGTCATAGCGTTGACCAGGATGTTGCCGTCGTAGGCGGGGTCGAAATTGACCTCGCCGCCGACCGTCGGAACGCCTACGCAATTGCCGTAGCCGCCGATCCCGCTGACCACGCCGCTGATCAAATGGCGCATCTTCGGGTGATCGGGACGACCGAAGCGAAGCGCGTTCAAATTCGCGATCGGCCGCGCGCCCATGGTGAACACGTCGCGCAGGATTCCGCCGACCCCGGTCGCCGCGCCCTGGTAGGGCTCGATATAGCTGGGGTGGTTGTGGCTCTCCATCTTGAAGATCGCCGCATCGCCGTCGCCGATGTCGATCACGCCGGCATTCTCGCCCGGCCCGCAGATCACCCAAGGGGCGGTGGTCGGCAGCTTCTTCAGGTGCAGCCGCGAGCTCTTGTACGAGCAATGCTCGGACCACATCACCGAGAAGATGCCGAGCTCGACGAGGTTCGGCTCGCGCCCGAGCGCTTTCAAGATGCGGCCGTATTCCTCGTCGCTGAGGCCGTGCTCGGCGACGGTCTGGGACGTGATCGCGGGGGCGGGCGGTTCGGCGAGAATCATGGCGCGCCCTTAGCGAGCCGCGCCTTCGTCCGCCACCCGGCTCAGCGCTTGCAGCTCTTGCCGTTGAAGGTGATGCTGGCCGCCTTCGGGTCGCCCTTCAGAGTCGTTCCTTCGGCGGTGTAGTCGCCGCCGGCTTCGGCTTGGGCGAGGTTGACGCCGGCGCCGCCATCGGGGGTCGCACGGGCGGAATTCACCTTGCCGTCCGACAGCCAGTCGATCGAGACGATGCTGTTGTCGCCGCAGCGATACTTGTGGCTGGCAACGATCGACGGCGGCAATTGCACGTTGGCGACGGCGTTGGCGAGCTGGTTGGCGTCGCGCGGGTCGGCCGGTCCGGCGCCGGTGATGGTTTCGGGTGAAGAGTCGCAGCCGGCGAGCACGGCGGCGACGAGGGCGAGATGGGAAAGCTTCTTGGTCATGGCGCGCATTTCGGGCTGATCGGGCAATGCGTCAACGACTGATTTGCATTGGCCGGCCGCCGTGCATAGGCTGGCGGCCATGAGTGGGGAGGAGCCGGTTCACCGGCAACGCATCAGGATCGGGCTGACCGGGCTTGCCGTGGTCTTCCTGCTGGTGATGATCGGCGCGGCGATCACACGCTGGAGCAGCGAGCCCGATTCCGCCAACAAGGCGATCGCGGCCAATGCCTCGAGCGCGCCCAACGATCCGCTCGCCGAGATCGGCGCCGCCCCCGGCAAATCCTCGGTCGCCGGCGACAACCAGCAGTCCAACAGCCAGTGAGGTTCGCCGCCGCGGCGCTGGCGCTGCTGGCGGCGAGCGCCGGCTGCCGCGAGGATGCCCCGGCCGCGGCCGCGCCGGAGCGCCCCGAGCTTCACCTCATCACCGCCTTGCCTCTGCTGTTCGACGAGCAGTTCACGCTTGAGGGCGAGCGGCCCGCGGTCGCCGCCTGGCTCGACCAGCGCTACCGGCTCAGTGCGATCGACTTGCCGAGTCAGTTGCCGCCGGCCGCGACGCTGCTGATGATCCAGCCCGTTGCGCTCCCCGCCGAGGAGCTGGTCTCGCTCGACCGCTGGGTGCGGGGCGGCGGCAGGCTGCTGCTGCTCGCCGACCCGAGGCTCGAATGGCCAAGCGAGCGGCCGCTAGGCGACCCGCTTCGACCGCCGCCGATGTATGCCGATACCGGCCTCCTCGGCCATTGGGGGCTTCGGCTCGACTCGCCCGAGCGCGCCGGCCCGGTAACGATCGAGGGCGTGACCTACGGCTCGCCAGGCACGCTGGTGGCGAACGGCCCGCAATGCGTCGTCAGGAACAAGGTCGCCGCGCGCTGCAAGGTCGGGGGCGGGCAGGCCGTGGTCGTCGCCGATGCCGACTGGATCGCCGATGGCGCCCAGGCCGACAAGCTCGGAGCACTGATCGAGTCGCTTCGGCGCTAGTCCGATTCGCCCCGCGCGGAATTGCGCACACACTTATCCACAGCGTTGCAACCAAGAACAAGCGGAGAACAGAACTGCCCTTTTGTTGCGCGGATGCCGCAATCTCCCAAGGAGAAGCATCCGTTTCCCACTAAATCCCACGAAATGGCATTGAAAACCATT
>DASTDT010000227.1:0-13729 GCA_035710225.1 Sphingomicrobium sp. | reverse complement strand
GTGTAGAAGTGGAAGTGGCGGACGCCGCCGGCGTAGAGCTGTCCGCACAGCTCCGACGCGATCGTCGCGGCGACCAGCTGGCGGGCCGCGGGAAGGGCGTCGAGGCCTTCGAAAATCCCGTCCATCCACGCCGGTATCGAGGCGCCGCACTGGCCGGCGAAGCGCCGCGCCTGAGCGACGTTAGTGACGGGAAGGATGCCCGGGACGATCTCGATCCCGGGCCGAAGCCCGGCGACCCGGTCGCGGAAGCGAAGGAAGCAGTCGGCGGAAAAAAAGAACTGGCTGATCGCCCGGCTGGCGCCGGCATCGATCTTGCGCAGCAAATTGTCGATGTCGCTTTCCGGGCAATCCGCCTCGGGATGGACCTCGGGGTAGCAGGCGACGCTGATGTCGAAATCGGCGACCCGCTTGAGCCCGGCGACCAGCTCGGCGGCATTGGCATAGCCGTCGCGATGCGGCGCGAACGCCTGGCCCGCCTCGGGCGGGTCGCCGCGAAGGGCGACCAGGTGGCGAACGCCGATGTCCCAATAGCTTCGGGCCACCTCGTCGACCTCGGCGCGGCTGGCATCGACGCAGGTCAAATGAGCGGCGGCGGTAAGCGGCGTTTCCTCGACGATCCGCTTGACCGTGGCGTGGGTCCGCTCGCGGGTCGAGCCGCCCGCGCCATAGGTCACGCTGACGAAACGCGGGCGGAGCGGCGCCAGTGTCTCGATCGACTGCCACAGGGTCGCGGCCATCGCCTCCGACTTGGGCGGGAAGAACTCGAAGCTGACGGCGATGTCCCCGCGCGCGGCGGCGAACAGCGGCGCGTGCTCGGCAAGCGCGGCTTCGCTCTGCCGGTTCATGCCGCCATCTGCTTCAAGGCGGGCGCCTTGCAACTGCGCCACAAGGTGACGGTGAGCTCACCGCCCTCGAGATGCTCGGTAAGGTCGGCGGCAAGCCCGGCTTCCGCGAACCAGCCGTGGATCGCCTCGTCGGCGAAACCGAGCCTGGTGTGCGCGTCGCGAGTCCGCAGCTCCTCGCGGTCGTGGGGCGCGAAATCGACGATCAGCAGCCGCCCGCCCGGCGCGAGGATGCGCGCCGCTTCGGCAATCGCCGCGGCCGGGGCCTGGGCGTAGTGCAGCACCTGGTGGAGGATGACGGTGTCGGCAACGCCGTCGGCAAGGGGCAGCGCATACATGTCCCCCTGGCGAAGCGACGCACCGGCGATCGCCGCGCGGTCGAGCTTGACCCTAGCCACGCGCAGCATCTCGTAGGAGCGGTCGAAGCCGATCGCCTCCTCGGCACGCGGGCCGAGCAGCTCGATCATTCGGCCGGTGCCGGTGCCGATATCGACCAGCCGGCCGAGCGGAGCGCCGCCCAGCGCCCGCTCGATGGCCTGCTCGACACTGGCCTCGGGAACGTGCAGCGAGCGGATCGAATCCCAGCGGTCGGCGAGTGACGCGAAATAGCGCTCTGCCGCCGCGGCGCGCACCGCACGGACATTGGCGAGGCGTATCCGGTCGGCTTCGAAAATGTCGCGGCTGGCACAGTCGGCGCGCTCCTCGATCAGCGCAAGCACCGCCGCCCCGGCCCCGGTCGGGCTCAATCGCAGGAACACCCAGCTGCCCTCCTTGTGGCGCTCGGCCAGTCCGGAATCGGCGAGGATTCGGACGTGGCGCGACACCCGCGGCTGGCTTTGGCCGAGCACCTGTGCAAGCTCGCCGACCGACAGCTCCATCGATTTCAGCAGGGCGAGGATGCGCAGGCGCGAGCTGTCGGCGACCGCCTGGAACAGTTCGGCGATCGGCAATCGCGGTGCGGGGGCGTCGCTCATCCGGCGAAGATATAAAGAAATCTTTATATCCGTCAACGAGACAGGGGCCGGTTTCGGTTCGGCGCATTTTCCATTGCGTGGCGCCCAGACCCACATTACATCCGCGCGCTGGCCTGACCGATATATGCGACAGGCCGAGCCCCCGTGCCACGAAAGCGGCACATTTGAAGGAATGGAACGATCATGAAGAAGGTTGCACTGACCGTTGCGGTCCTCGCGCTCGGCCTCGCCGCGTGCGAAGACAACGCGCCCGACAACGCCACCAGCACCGTCAACACCGTCGAGATGGAAGCGAATGCGGATACCGCAGCCGCTGCCAACTCGGTCGACAACGCGCTCGACGCGACCGAGAATGCGGTCGACAACACCGTCGAAGCGACTGACAATGCCGCGGACAACGCCGACAACGCGATGTAATCGGCGCGCCTTCGGGCGCATCTGACAAGAAGGGCCGTCCGGGCGACCGGGCGGCCCTTTTTTGTTATTCGGTCGACGTGGTAGTTCGATCGGGATGAAGAAGATTCCGATCGTCCTCCTGCTGCTTGCCGGGTGCGAGCAGCGGCCGCCGGCGCCGAGCGCCGAACAGAACGCTCGGCTCGACGAGGCCGAGGCGATGCTCAACGAGGAAGCGGCCCACGAAAAAGGGCCGGCGAGCAAGCCCGCCGACCCCAATTCGAACTAGGCGTTCGGACTTAGAAGTCCATTCCGCCCATTCCGCCCATTCCGCCACCCATCGGCATGGCCGGCTTGTCCTCGGGCATTTCGCTGACCGCCGCTTCGGTGGTGATCAGCAGGCCAGCGACGCTGGCGGCATCCTGGAGCGCGGTACGGACGACCTTGGTCGGGTCGATCACGCCGGCCTTGACGAGGTTCTCATAGACTTCGGTCTGGGCGTTGAAGCCGATCGCCTCGTCCTTGCCCTCGAGCAGCGTGCCCGAGATGACCGCGCCGTCATGACCCGCATTCTGTGCGATCTGACGCACCGGCGCGTAGAGCGCCTTGCGAACGATATCGACACCGCGGGTCTGGTCGTCGTTGACGCCCTTGAGGCCGTCGAGCGCCTTGGTCGCATAGAGCAAGGCGGTGCCGCCGCCGGGGACAATGCCTTCCTCGACCGCAGCGCGGGTCGCGTGGAGCGCGTCGTCGACGCGGTCCTTGCGCTCCTTGACCTCGACTTCCGACGCGCCGCCGACCTTGATCACGGCCACGCCGCCGGCGAGCTTGGCGAGACGCTCCTGGAGCTTCTCGCGGTCATAGTCGCTGGTGGTGTTCTCGATCTGCTGGCGGATGGCGGCGGTGCGGCCCTGGATCGAGTCGCTGGTGCCGGCGCCGTCGACGATGGTCGTGTTGTCCTTGTCGATGACCACCTTCTTGGCCGTTCCGAGCATCGCCGTGGTGACGTTCTCGAGCTTGATTCCGAGATCCTCGGAGATCATCTCGCCGCCCGTGAGGATGGCGATATCCTCGAGCATCGCCTTGCGACGATCGCCGAAGCCGGGCGCCTTGACCGCCGCGACCTTGAGGCCGCCGCGAAGCTTGTTGACGACCAGGGTGGCAAGCGCCTCGCCCTCGATGTCCTCGGCGATGATCAGCAGCGGACGGCCCGACTGGACGACCGCTTCCAGGATCGGAAGCATCGCCTGCAGGTTCGACAGCTTCTTCTCGTGAATGAGGATGTAGGGGTCGCTAAGCTCGACCTGCATCTTTTCCGGGTTGGTGATGAAGTAGGGCGACAGATAGCCGCGGTCGAACTGCATGCCCTCGACCACGTCGAGCTCGAACTCGAGCCCCTTGGCCTCCTCGACCGTGATGACGCCTTCCTTGCCGACCTTGTCCATCGCCTCGGCGATCTTCTCGCCGACGATGGTGTCGCCATTGGCGGCGATGCTTCCGACCTGGCCGATCTCGTTCGATCCGCTGACCGGCTTGGAGCGGGCCTTGAGATCCTCGACGACCCGGGTGACGGCGAGGTCGATGCCGCGCTTGAGGTCCATCGGGTTCATGCCCGCCGCGACCGACTTCATGCCTTCGCGAACGATCGCCTGGGCCAGGACGGTGGCGGTGGTGGTGCCGTCGCCGGCGATGTCGTTGGTCTTCGAGGCCACTTCGCGCACCATCTGCGCACCCATGTTCTCGAACTTGTCCTTGAGCTCGATCTCCTTGGCGACGGTGACGCCGTCCTTGGTGATGCGCGGGGCGCCGAAGCTCTTGTCGATGACGACGTTGCGGCCCTTGGGGCCCAAGGTCACCTTGACGGCGTCGGCGAGGATGTCGACGCCCTTCATGATGCGCTCACGCGCATCGCGGCTGAATTTCACGTCCTTGGCTGCCATGTCAGCAATCCTTCTTGAAAATTGAGTTGGTGTGGAAGCGAGGCGCCGGCGTCAGCCGACGATGCCCAGAATGTCGCTTTCCTTCATGATGATGAGGTCTTCCCCATCGATCTTGACCTCGGTGCCCGACCATTTGCCGAACAGGATGCGGTCGCCGCCCTTGACGTCGAGCGGGGTGATCGTGCCGTCTTCGGAACGGGCGCCGGAGCCGACGGAGACGACTTCGCCTTCCTGCGGCTTTTCCTTGGCCGAATCGGGAATGATGATCCCGCCGGCGGTCTTTTCCTCAGCCTCGACTCGGCGGACGAGGACGCGGTCGTGAAGCGGCCTGAAACCCATGGTTCGATACCCTTGTATGATCGTTGAATGACGTCCGTTGGCACTCTCTTGCGAACAGTGCCAGCGACGGGGCGGATATGGGTCGCGATATCCTATTGGTCAATAGCGCCGCGGAGGGCGGTTCGATTAGGACTTGCAACCCGCGCTCGGACCGGCTGAAACTTAATCTGCGTTAACCATGTAAGGCCCTGATTCCCAATGAAGAGATTGTTAATCGCGCTTGCCGGTCTCGCCTTGTTGTCCGGCTGCGAGACGGGCCCCACCCCGACCCGCACCGTCCTTGCTCCGCCGCCCCCGCCGGTGATCGACAATCCCCTCACCCACGCCGCCGAGCGCGAGGCGATGGCGAAGTTCGGCGGAACGGCGCTCAGGCCCGGCGACTATCGCATGCTCCCCCCGCAGGCGATCCCGGCCAAGGGCACGGTCAATATCCTGGTCAGCCTGCGTAACCAGCGCACCTACGTCTACAAGGCCGGCCAGCTGGTCGCCTTCTCGAGCCATTCGCACGGGACCGCCGACCATCCGACCGATCCCGGCGAGTTCAAGATTCTCGCCAAGAAGCCTTTCCACCGCTCGAACAAATATTCGAACGCGCCGATGCCGCACATGCAGCGGCTCGACAAATGGGGCCGCGCCTTCCACGGCGGGGTCGTGCCCGGCTATCCGGCCAGCCACGGCTGCATTCGCCTGCCGCCGAAAATGGCCAAGGCCCTCTACGGCCTGACCAAGGTCGGCGACGTGGTCGAGATCGAGGCCTGATCCCAAGCTTGCGCGGGTGCGGCGGCCTGATAGCCTTTCGCCGCCATGCCACGGACACACTGGACCGCGCTTCTCCCGATTGCGCTGATGCTCGCCGCGTGCCGCACCCCGGCCGTCGTGGAGTCAAGGATGGCCGAGCCTGACCTGCCGGCGATCGCCGCGGAGGCGATGCGAACGACCGGCGCCGAGGGTCTCGCCCTCGCCTACATCGACGACGGGCGCGTTCGGGCGGTTCACGCGGCAGGCGAGCGCAACGGGCGCGGCGATCCGCTCGACCAGCAGACCATCATGTATGGCGCATCGCTGACCAAGACAGCCTTCGCCTATCTGGTCATGCAGCTTGTCGACGAGGGCAGGCTCCGACTCGACCAGAGCATCGCCGACCTGCTTCCAAAGCCGCTCCCTGATTATACCGACGCCGAGGACAAGTACGCCGACTATCGCCCGCTCAAGGGCGACGAGCGCTGGCGCAAGCTGACCCCGCGTATCCTGCTTACCCACAGCAGCGGCTTTTCCAATTTCGGCTTCCTCGAGCCGGACGGGAGGCTCAAATTCCATTTCGAGCCAGGCGCTCGCTACGCCTATTCCGGCGACGGCCTGATCCTGCTCCAGTTCGTGCTTGAGCGCGGCCTTGGCCTCGATGTCGGCGCGGAGATGCAGCGGCGCGTGTTCGACCGCTTCGGAATGACCCGCACCTCGATGAAGTGGCGCGACGATTTTCGAGCCAACCTCGCCGACGGGTGGAAGGCGGACGGAAGCATCGAGCCGCACGATGAGCGCAGCTCCGTGCGGGCGGCGGGGTCGATGGACACGACCATCGCGGACATGGCCAAATTCGCTGCCGGCTTCATCCGCGGCGAAGGGCTCGGCAAGGCCGCGTTCGCACAGATGGTGAAGCCGCAGCTGGCGATGACCGCCGCCTCGCAATTCCCCTCGCTCCAGCCCGAATCGCCGCCCGCCGCTCGGATCAAGGGCCTGTCCGCCGGCCTCGGCCTCGTGCTGTTCGAAGGGCCGCAAGGACGCGGCCTGTTCAAGGGCGGGCACAACGATTCGACCGGGAACATGCTGGTCTGCCTGATCGCCGGCAAACGCTGCCTCGTCATTCTCTCGAACGATGTCCGCGCAGAGGCCGCCTTCCCCGCCATCGCCCGCGCCGCTCTGGGCGAAACGGGGCTTCCGTGGCACTGGGAATATGGCAACCAGCCGTGGGCGCGCTGACGCCTT
Organism: Sphingomicrobium sp.; assembly: GCA_035710225.1. Classification (GTDB taxonomy): domain Bacteria; phylum Pseudomonadota; class Alphaproteobacteria; order Sphingomonadales; family Sphingomonadaceae; genus Sphingomicrobium. Next base: position 7,258 of record DASTDT010000227.1, on the reverse strand, counting down.
AGGCCGGCACCAGTCCCAGCCTCTCGCGCCTGCGCCAGCGCCAGATCATCAAAACCGCGACGAAGCCGAGACCCGTTGCCAGCCCGGCCCAGATGCCCTCGCCTTTCCAGTCGAGCCCGAAGCCGAGCCACAGGCCGGTGCCGATCCCGACCACCCAATAGCCGATCAGCGCATAGATCATCGGCACGCGCGTATCGTGGAGGCCGCGAAGCATGCCGGCGCCGACCACCTGCGCCCCGTCGACCAGCTGGAACAAGGCGGCGATGACCAGGAATGAGGTCGCCAGCGCGATCGCCCGGGCGTTGGCGGCATTGTCGACGAAGAACAAAGTGACCAGCTCGCGCGGGAAGACCCACATCAAAATCGCCATCGCCGCCATGAACGCGGTGCCCATCGCCAGCGCGGTCCAGCCGGCGCGGGTGATCGCGCCCGGATCGCGCCGGCCGTAGGCCAGACCGACCCGCACGGTTGCCGCCTGAGCCAGGCCCAGCGGCACCATGAAGCTGGTCGCAGCGATTTGCAGCGCGACCTGGTGGGCGGCGACCGACGCGGCGTCGATCAGGCCCATGAGGTAGGCCGCGGCGCTGAACACCGCGCCTTCGAACCCCATCGCCAGCCCGATCGGCAGGCCCAGGCGGAAGAGCTTGGCGAACCGCTTGGCGTCGGGCCGCCAGAAACGGCCGAATAAGTGGAATCGGCGGAAGCGGTGGTCGGTGACGAGGACGATGGCCAGCGCCACGGTCATCGCGCCCCAGGTGATCGAGCTGGCCAGGCCGCCGCCGAACAGGCCCCATGCCGGCATCCCCAGCTTGCCGAAGATGAGGGCGTAACCGACCAGCGCATTGACCGCGATTCCCACCGCGCTGATCGCCAGCACCCAGCCCGGCCGCTCGAGCGCCGACATGAAGTTGCGCATCACCTGGAAGGCCATCCACGACGGCAGCGCCCACATATAGCCCTTCAGGAAGACCGCCGCCCCGGCCGCCAGCTCCGGCTCCTGCCCGAGCGCGATGATGATCGGTTCGGCCCACCACAGCACGGCCATGATCGGCGCGATGATCAACATCGCCGCCCACATCGCCTGGCGAAAGGTGCGGCGAACGTCGCGCACGGCGTTGAAGCGGGCGCCCAGCGCGCTCGCCATCATCGGCGCCGAGGCGGTCAGCACGCCGAAACCGAACAGCGTCATGGCAAAGGTCAGGCTCAATGCCAGCGCGGCGGCGGCCAGCTCCATCGCCCCCAGCCGCCCGAGCAGCAGCGCGTCGGTCGCCTGGATGATCTGCGTGGTGAGGTTGGCGAGAATGAGCGGCCACGCCAGCGCCAGTGTCGCCCGGAACTCGGCGCGCCACTTTCCGGACGAACTGGTATCGGTCGCGCGGTTCATCGCCGCCGACTAGCAGCTTCGCCGGGCAGCGCCATCAGTCGAAAAGCATTGGCGGCGCGCGCGGCGCTCCGCTAACCCCCACGCGAACTTCGAAGGACAATTGAATGCGCTTCGTGGCCGCGATCTGGAAAGTGCTGGTGGGGATCAAGGACGCGCTCGTCCTCATCGCCATGCTGATGTTCTTTGGGCTAATCTATGCCGCTCTATCGTCGCGCCCGGCGCCGATCTCCCACGGTGTCCTCGCGCTCGACCTCGACGGCGTGATCGTCGAGCAGCCGCGAGAGCTGGATGCCCTGGCAGCGCTCGCTGGGTTCGGCGCGGCGGCGCGCGAGCATCGCCTGAGCGAAATCATCGCCGTTCTTCGCGAGGCCAAGGACGACGACCGCGTGAAGGCCGTCGCCCTCGACCTCGATGGATTCCTCGGCGGTGGCCAGACCAGCCTCGCCTCGCTTGGCGACGCGCTCGACGAGCTTCGCAGGTCGGGCAAGACCGTCGCCGCCTTCGCCACCGGCTACAGCAACGACGCCTACCAGCTCGCGTCCCACGCCAGCGAAATCTGGGTCCCGGAGCTGGGCGCGGTGGCAGTCGCCGGGCCGGGCGGAAGCAACCTCTATTACAAGGGCCTGCTCGACAAATTGGGAGTGACCGCCAACACCTACCGGGTCGGAGAGTTCAAGTCGGGGATCGAGCCCTTTACGCGCAACGACATGTCGCCCGAGGCGCGCGAGAACGCCCAGGCATTGGCCGACGCGCTGCTTGAGACGTGGAAGGACGACGTCCGCTCTGCCCGCCCGCAAGCGGCTCAGGGTCTCGAGCAATTCCTCGGCGATCCGGTGGCGGCGGCGAGGGCCGGCGGCGGAAGCCTGTCACGCGCGGCGCTTCGCTTGAAGCTAGTCGACCGAATCGGCGAGCGGCGCGCCTTCCACGCCCGGCTCGCCCAGCTCGGCGGAGCCGACGAGGAGGGGACCGGCGGGTTCAAGCGCATCGGCCTTGCCGCCTACAAGCGCCAGCTCGAGCCTGACCGCGGTCCGATCGGCGTCGTCACCGTCGCCGGCGAGATCATCGACGGCGAGGCCGGGCCTGGAATGGCGGCGGCCGAGACCATCGCCAAGGCCATCGAGGACGGCCTCGAGAAGGACACGCTGAAGGCCCTGGTGGTGCGCATCGACAGTCCCGGCGGTTCGGCGCTCGCCTCCGAACGGATTCGCCAGGCGATCCTCGCCGCGCGCGAAAAAGGCCTGCCGGTGGTCGCCTCGATGGGCGATGTCGCGGCGTCGGGCGGCTATTGGGTGGCGACGGCGGCCAATGTCATCATCGCCGAACCGTCGACCATCACCGGCTCGATCGGGGTCTATGGCGTGCTCCCCAGCTTCCAGGGCACGCTCGAAAAGATGGGGGTCGGCGCCGACGGGATTCGCACCACGCCGCTGTCGGGCGAGCCCGATTTGCTCAACGGCCCCTCGCCGGCCGCCAATGCGCTGATCCAGGCGGGGGTAGAGCAGATCTACGCCAAGTTCCTCGCCATCACCGCCGCCAGCCGCAAGAAGAGCGTCGACGACATTAACCGCATCGCCCAGGGCCGCGTGTGGGACGGCGGAACCGCGCGCCAATTGGGCCTGGTCGACGGCTTCGGCGACATGGACGAGGCAATCGCCCGAGCCGCCGCTTTGGCCAAGCTCGACAAGGACGAGCGCGGGATCACCCTGCTCGAGAAGGAGCCGGACGCCTTCACCAGCTTCCTCGCCGGAATGGCGGCGGGCGACGAGCAGGAACAGGCCCCGGCCGACGCCCTGGCGACGCTCGGCCCCGCGCCGCAGGCGCTTGTCGCCCGGGCGCTCGCCGACGTCCGCCGGATCCTGGCCGGACCGACTCTTCAACTGCGTTGCCTCGAATGCCCGCCGTCGGCGTCGGTGCCCCGCGAGCCCGCCGAGAGCGGCTGGCGCGACTGGCTGCTGGCGCTGCTGGCCTAGCGTCCCGCCGCTTGCCCGCTAGACGTGGATTGGCTTGCCCTGCACCGCCATCGCCGCTTCCTTGATCGCCTCCGAATGTGTCGGGTGGGCGTGGCAGGTGTAGGCGATGTCCTCGCTGGTCGCGCCGAATTCCATCGCCTGGGCGGCCTGCGCGATCATCGTTCCGGCGGGGACGGCGATCGCCCACACGCCGAGCACGCGATCGCTCTTGGCGTCGGCGATGATCTTCACGAAGCCGTCGGGCTCATGGTTGGTCTTGGCGCGTGAATTGGCGAGCATCGGGAACTTGCCGACCTTGACCTCGCCATGTTTGGCCTTTGCTTCTTCCTCGGTCAGCCCGACGCCGGCGATCTCCGGCCAGGTGTAGACCACCGACGGGATGACGTCGTGGTTCACGATTCCCGTCAGCCCGGCGATGTTCTCGGCCACGGCGATGCCTTCGTCCTCGGCCTTGTGGGCGAGCATCGGGCCGGGGATCACGTCGCCGACCGCCCAGACGCCCTCCACCTTGGTCCGGAATTCGTGATCGGTCTCGATCTGGCCGCGGTTGTTGAGCTGAAGCCCGATCTTGTCGAGCCCGAGGCCGTCGGTGTTGGGCCGGCGGCCGATCGACACGAGGACGCAATCCGCCTCAAGCGTCTCCGCCGCGCCGCCCTTGGCCGGCTCCATCGTCAGCGTCGCCTTGCCACCGTCGACCGCGACGCCGGTCACCTTGGTGCCGAGCTTGAATTCGATCCCCTGCTTCTTGAAGATCTTGTTGGCTTCCTTGCGGATGTCGCCGTCCATGCCGGGCAGGATCTGATCGAGGAACTCGACGCAGGTCACCCTGGCGCCGAGCCGCCGCCACACGCTTCCGAGCTCGAGCCCGATCACACCGCCGCCGATCACCACCATATGCTCGGGCACTTTCTCGAGCTCGAGCGCGCCGGTCGACGAGACGACGATCTTCTCGTCGATGTCGACTCCGGGCAGCGGAGTCACCGACGATCCCGTGGCGATGACGATATTCTTCGCGGTCACCTTCTGGCCCGCCACGGAAACGCTGTGCGCATCCTCGAACGTGGCCAGGCCCTTGAGCCAGGTCACCTTGTTCTTCTTGAACAGGAACTCGATCCCGCCGGTCAGCTGCTTGACCGCGTCCAGCCGCTGGCCGTGCATCGCCGGCAGGTTGAGCTTCGGCGTGACCTCGACGCCCATCTTGGCCATCGCGCCATTGGCCGCCGCGTCGAAATATTCCGACGCGTGGAGCATCGCCTTGGACGGGATGCAGCCGACGTTGAGGCAGGTGCCGCCGAGCGACTCGCGGCTCTCGGCGCAGGCGGTCTTAAGGCCTAGCTGTGCGGCGCGGATCGCGGCCACGTAACCGCCCGGCCCGGCGCCAATCACGAGAACGTCATAATCGAAGTCAGCCATATTCACCCTTTGCCGCGATGTCGGCGCGACATAGGCAAGCGAGGCGCACTTATCCACCCCGCCGTTTCGGCTGGGCAGTTCCGAGTTGCGCGCGCGCCGTGTGTCTGCGAGGGCAGCCGGCATGACCTATAACGACAGCTTCCAGGACCGCATCGCCAGTGCCGCCAAGGCGCGGGAGAAGGCGCTCGAGAAGCTGCGGTCCAAGCCGCCGCTCGACCCCAAGGTCGTCGCCGAGCGAGTCGAGCGTCAGGCGCAGCGCGCCGCGCGGGAGGCGGAGAAGGCCCAGGCGAAGCGCGCCGCGAACGAAGCGAAAGCTGCCGAGAAGGCGGCCAAGGCGGAGGTCGCTGCCCCGCCCACGGAAGCCGAGCGCAAGGCCGCGCGCGACGCGAAATACGCAGCGCGCAAGGCCCGCCGCTAGACTCGTCGTCATGAAAGTCCGCGAGTTGCTGGCGACGGCCGAGGTGCCGGGCGGCGACGAGCTTCGCCTGTTCCGCCGCGACCGCGACTTCATGATCGTGCTCGATCGCAACGAACTGATGAACAGCCGCATGAGCGGGTCGGAGGAGCAGCTTGCGACACTGACCTGCGCACGGCTGAAGAACCGCGCTAACCCGCGCCTGCTGATCGGCGGCTACGGCATGGGCTTTACCCTGCGCGCGGGGCTTGCGGTGCTTCCGGCCAAGGCGTCGGTGGTGGTCGCGGAGCTGGTGCCCGACATCATCGCCTGGGCGCGCGGCCCGATGGCCGGGCTGACCGCCGGCTGCCTCGACGACCCGCGCGTGAGCGTGGTCGAAGGCGACGTCGCGGCGGTGATCGCGGCGGCGCGCGGTGCCTACGATGCGATCCTGCTGGACGTCGACAACGGTCCCGACGGCCTCACCCGAGCGGGAAACGACGGTCTATACTCGGCGTCCGGGCTAGCAGCGGCGAAAGCGGCGCTGGTGCGCGGCGGCCTCCTCGCCGTCTGGTCGGCCGGCGACGACCCCGACTTCACCCGACGCTTGAACGCCAACGGCTTCGCTGCGACCGCCACGAAAGTCCGCGCCCGCGCCAACGGCAAGGGCGCGCACCACACGATCTGGCTGGCCGAAAGCGTTTAGGCGAACGCCGCAATCAGGACGACGGTTGAGCGGCTTCGAGCTTCGCCCGCAGCTCGGCGGCGGTGAGGCCAATCCGGCCACTGCCGTCGGCATCGACGGCAATGCCCGAACGCGGAATGCTTATCCTCTGGCCCGCCGAGAGCATGATCGTCACAGTTTCGGCCTCGACTGCCTCGATCGTTCCGACGCTCTCGCCGCCGGCCCCCTTGACCGGGGCGCCAACTTTCAGCCCTGGCCTTGCCGCGAGGGCCTGTTCAACCGATGCATCGAGTTGGGCCTGGGTCAGACCGAACAATGCCTTGCCCTCACTGATCGTGAGGCTGGTTTTGGGCAGTTCAGCCTGGTGTTTGGCGGTCTTGACGGTGACGGTATCAGCGGCAACTGCCGTTATCGTCCCCACCGCGCCGCCTTGGGTGTCCACCACCATCATGCCCACGCCAAGTGTCGTGGCCACCGGCGGTGGCGGAGCCTTCGGTGCCCGGGCCGCCTGAGGTTGCTTCACCTCCACCGTTGTGCACTGCCGCCTCAAGGTGCGGGTGTGCGGAACCTTCACATCCCGGCAGATCCGGCGCGGCTTTGACGCTTCCGTCGCCACATCGGCCTGCGCCTGAAGCATGGCGGGAAGCGAAGGATCGGCAACGGTAATCAACGCAGCAAAGAGAAGCGGGGACATATCGTTCTCCAATTTTCGAGCAAGCTGGCACGTTACTTAAGGGCCAGCAAGGGGCCAAAAACCGGCTGAGGGCAGGCTCGCGAGCGCGACCCCGCCTCTGACGAAACTACAGGTCGATCAGCAGGCGGGTCGGGTCCTCGATCGCTTCCTTGATCCGCACCAGGAAGGTCACCGCCTCGCGCCCGTCGACCAGGCGGTGGTCGTAGGTCAAAGCGAGGTACATCATCGGCCGGGCGACGATCTGGCCGTCCTTGACCACCGGCCGCTCCTCGATCCGGTGAAGCCCGAGCACCGCCGACTGCGGCGGGTTGACGATCGGAGTCGACAGCAGGCTTCCGAACACGCCGCCGTTCGATATGGTGAAGGTGCCGCCCTTCATTTCGTCCATCGTCAGCGTGCCGTCCTTGGCCTTCTTGCCGAAGCCGGCGATGGCCTGCTCGATCTCGGCGAAGCTCATCGCGTCGGCGTTGCGGATGACCGGCACCACCAGCCCCTTGGGCGCGGACACCGCGACCGAAACGTCGAGGAAGTTGGAATAGACGATCTCGTCGCCCTCGATCCGCGCGTTGACCGACGGGACGTCGCGCGCGGCCAGCGCCGAGGCTTTGACGAAGAAGCTCATGAAGCCGAGCCGGATTCCGTGCTTCTTCTCGAACAGGTCCTTGTAGCGGGTGCGCGCGGCGATCACCTCGCTCATGTCGACGTCGTTGAATGTGGT
>DASTDT010000226.1:0-6146 GCA_035710225.1 Sphingomicrobium sp. | reverse complement strand
CCGAAGCCGAACCGCATCGCGCTCAGCATCTGGTCGGCAAAGCTGACCTCGACGCGACTTCGGTAGCGGGCGAACAATGCGGCGGCGAGCACATCGACCGGAACCGCTTCCTCCATCGCCGCGTCGATCGTCCAGCGGCCTTCGCCGCTATCGGCAACCCGGCCGGAGAATTTTGACAGCGACTGGTCGACATTGAGCGCGCTCGAGATGAGGTCGAGCAGCCACGAGGAGATGACGCTTCCGCGCCGCCACACTTCGGCGATGTCGGCGAGGTCGAGGTCGTAACGCACGTCGAGCTCGTCCTTGGCCCGCGCCTTAAGCACGTCGAAGCCCTCGGCGTAGGCCTGCATCATGCCATATTCGATGCCGTTGTGGACCATCTTCACGAAGTGCCCCGACCCCGCCGGCCCGCAATGGACATAGCCATGCTCCGCCTTCCAGCGGTGGTCGTGGGACCTGTTGTTGCGGGTCCGCTCGATCGTTCCGAGGCCCGGCGCCAGCGCCTGGAAGATGGGGTCGAGATGCTCGACCTGCTCGGGCTCGCCGCCGATCATCATGCAATAGCCGCGATTGAGACCCCATACGCCGCCCGACACGCCGACGTCGATAAAGTGAAGGCCGCGCTCGGAGAGGTAACGCGCCCGCTCCAGGTCGTGCTTCCAGAAACTGTTGCCGCCGTCGATGACGATGTCGCCGGGCTTCGCTGCTTCGGCAACCTCGCGCATCACCGCGTCGGTCACTGCGCCGGCCGGCAGCATCAGCCAGAAGATTGCGGGCGAGCCGAGCTTGGCCGCTGCGTCAGCTACTGAGGCGGCGCCCTCCGCACCCTCGCCGGCAAGCTCGGCGACTGCGTTGGAATCGCGGTCAAAGGCGACGATGTCATGGCCCGCGGCCATCAGCCGCCGCGCCATATTGCCGCCCATCCGGCCCAGCCCGAGCATCGCCAGCTTCATGATGTTCTCCTCTGGGCAACCAACGCCGCACCGGCGCTGGCGTTCAATAGCTCCGCGCAACGGCGAATTCGGCGGACTGGGTGAGCGCCGCCTTGGCGCGACCCGCCGGGAAGGGCGCGAGCGCGTCGACAGCCCGGCGCGCGTAGAGACGGGCGCGCTCCATCGTGTCGTCGAGCGCCCCGCTCGAGCGGATCAGCCGTGTGGCCTTGGCGAGGTCGCCGTCGTCGTTGCGCTCGCCTCCGATCGCCGCCGCCCAGAAAGCGCGTTCGTCGGCCGATCCGCGAGCGAAGGCGAGGATTACCGGCAGCGTGACCTTGCCGTCGCGAAAGTCGTCGCCGCGGCCCTTGCCCATGGTCTCGGTATCGGAAGCGTAGTCGATGGCGTCGTCGACCAGCTGGAAGGCGATGCCAAGGTTACGGCCGAAGCTTTCGAGCGCCTCCTCGGCCGCTTCGCCGGCCTCCGCGACGACCGGCGCGACCCGGCAGGCGGCGGCGAACAGCTCGGCAGTCTTGGCGTTGATGATGCCGAGATAATGGTCCTCGCTGGTCTCGATCCGACGCTGGGCTGTCAATTGGTCGACCTCGCCCTCGGCGATGACGGCGGAGGCGTGGCTGAGGATCCGAAGCACCTTGAGGCTGCCGTCCTCGACCATCAGCTCGAACGCCCGGCTGAACAGGAAGTCGCCGACCAGGACGCTGGCCGGATTGCCCCAGATCAGGTTGGCGGCGCGCTTTCCGCGGCGGATCGCCGAGCCGTCGACCACGTCGTCGTGAAGGAGGGTCGCGGTGTGGATGAATTCGACCGCGGCGGCGAGCTTGTGATGGCGCACGCCGGGATAGTCGAGCAGCGCGGCGCTGGCCAGCGTCAGCATAGGCCGCATGCGTTTGCCGCCGCCGGCGATAAGGTGGCCGGCGAGCTCCGGGATCATCGCCACTTTGGACTGCATGCGCTCGAGGATCACGGCATTGACCGCGTTCATGCCCTCGGCGGTCAGCGCGACGATCGGGCCCAGCGAAGGCGGGGCTGCCGGGCCGAGCGCGTGAACGGAAGCGGTCATGGCGCCGCCCTATCGTCCGCGCCGGCAGCGGGCAAGGAGAGGCGGACGAGCAGCCCGCCGAGGTCCTCGCTTTCCTCGAGGCTAACCGAGCCGCCGTAGATCTCGGCGACGTCGCGGACGATGGCGAGGCCAAGGCCGGTGCCCGGCTTGCCGGTGGTGTCGAGCCGGGCGCCGCGGTCGAAAATGTCGCCGCGCTGGTCGGCGGGAATGCCCGGCCCATCGTCCTCGACGATGATCGCGACGGTCCCGCCGCCGTCGCTCTCGAGCGTGGCGAACACCCGGCCGCCGCCATATTTGGCCGCATTCTCCATAAGGTTGCCGATCATCTCGTCGAGGTCCTGGCGCTCGACCCGGGCCGACAGCGACTTGTCGCCGGCAATGTCGACCGTGACATCGGGATAGAGCCGGCTGACGGCCCGCTCGACCGCCTCCAGGCTGTCCCAAACCCGTGCCCGCGCCTGGACCGACGAGCGGCGGCCAATCGCCCGTGCCCGGGCGAGGTGGTGGTCGACCTGGCGGCGCATGGTGGTGGCTTCGCGGCAGACCGTGTCCGCGAGGTCTGGCGAGCGCGCGGTGGCGGCGTTGGTAACCACCGTCAGCGGGGTCTTGAGCGCGTGCGCGAGGTTGCCGGCATGGCGGCGCGCCTCTTCGGCCTGCGCTTCGCCATGGGCGAGCAGTTCGTTGATCTCGTGGACGAGGGGATAGACCTCGCTCGGGAAATCCTCGCTGATCCGGCGCTGCCGGCCGCTCCGAATCGCGATCACCTCGCTGCGCACCCGGCGCAGCGGCCACAGTCCGTAGAAGGCCTGCAGCGCAGCGAGCACCAGCAGGCCGAGCCCGAGCGCAGCGAAGCTCCAGAACAGCGTGCTTCGAAGGTCGCGGATTTGGCGGTCGATAATCTCGCGCGACTGGGCGACCTGGAAGCGCCAGCGGATGTCGGAGCCGGGCAGGATCACGTCGCGCTCGGCGATCCGGATCGGCTCGTTGGCAAACTCCATGCTGTCGTAGCGATGGACCTGCACGTCATTATGGCTCTGGACGCGCAGCCGCCGGTCCCACAGCGAGCGCGACGGGAAGGCGTCCGCGCCGGCGCCGGAGACCTGGAAATAAACGCCCGAATAGGGCTCCAGAAAGCGCTGGTCGGCCGGCGGGCGGTTGAAGCGGACCTCGCCGCCCGGCCCGATTTCGGACGCGGCTATCATCGCGTTGAGGACATATTCGAGTTGTTGGTCGAAGTTCTCGACCACCGTGGCGGTCAGCACGCGGTCGAGCGCGTAGCCGCCGCCGAGCAACAGTACGCCGACCCACAAGGCGGCGATGCCGATGATCCGCCGGGTCAGCGACGTGAGGCCGCGCCGCCGGACGGCGGCAGGCGTAGCCTCGGGCGGCAAACTCAAGCCGCGGGATCCTCCAGGCTGTAGCCGAGCCCGCGGATGGTGGTGATGACGTCCGCGCCGAGTTTCTTCCTGATGCGGGTCACGAACACCTCGATGGTGTTCGAATCGCGGTCGAAATCCTGGTCGTAGATATGCTCGATGAGCTCGGTCCGGCTGACCACCTTGCCCTTGTGGTGCATGAGGTAGGACAAGAGCTTGTATTCCTGAGCGGTCAGTTTGACCGGCTCGCCGGCCTTGGTGACCTTGCCCGAGCGGGTGTCGAGGCGGATGTCGCCGGCGTTGAGTTCCGAGCTGGCGTTGCCCGAGGCGCGGCGGATCAGCGCGCGCAGCCGGGCGATCAGCTCCTCGGTCTGGAACGGCTTGGCGAGATAGTCGTCGGCCCCGGCGTCGAGCCCCGCCACCTTGTCGCTCCACGAATCGCGCGCGGTGAGGACCAGCACCGGCATCTTGCGGCCTTCCTTGCGCCAGCGGTCGAGCACGGTCAGTCCGTCGATTTCGGGTAGGCCGAGGTCGAGCACGACGGCGTCATAGGTCTCGGTCTGGCCTAGATAATGTCCGTCCTCGCCGTCGGTGGCGAGATCGACTGCATAGCCCGCGCCTTCCAGCGTCGAGCGCAGCTGGCGACCGAGATTGGGTTCGTCCTCGACGATCAGAACGCGCATCGATCAATTCCCATATGATGAGTTCGCCTCAAGAACCCGTCCAAAGCTGAACGGTTGCTTGAACGCAACGAATTATGGATGGCGGGAGGCGCGCCGCCTAGCGGCTGCGGGAAACAATCCGGCCGGTAGCCGCGTCGACATCGACCCAGAATACCCGGCCGTTGCGCATGAATTTGAGGCGATAGGTATCGCCGCGAAATTCGGGGCCGAGATAGTCCGCGCCGCCCATGAACGGCATTACCCGCCGCTCGATCATCGGCAGCGGCATCGAGCGGCCCTCGCGAATCGCCTCGAACGCCCGATCCTGGTCGCGCGGACGGTCCGCCAGGGCGGGGCTGGCGAGAAGGCCGGCCCCGAGAGAGGCGGCAAGAAGGGTGCGGATGACACTCATGGATCTGTTCGAATCTGTCTTCCGTCCTATGTGCAAGCCATTGAATGACTTATGAATGACGCCGCTGCTTACCCGGAGTTGGCCTGTTCCCACAGCTCGATGGCATTGCCTTCCGGGTCGTGAATGCGCGCGAAACGGCCAATTTCCGACATGCTATTCCATTCGTCCTTGGTAATGACCTCTACTCCGGCGGCGCGGAGGCTGGCGAGCAGCGAATCGAGATCGCTCACCCTGAGGTTGATCATCGCCTGCTTGTCGGCTGCGAAATAATCGCTGTCCTGCTTGAACGGCTCGAACACCATCGGCCCGCCCTGAGTGAACCACACCCATTCGTTGCTTTCGCCCTTGTCGTCGGTGCCGCAGCCGCCGCCGACCCCGAGATGTTCGCGGTACCAGGCCTTCAGCGCCGCCGGATCGCGCGACCTGAAGAAATAGCCACCCATTCCCAAGACCGGCATGTCCGTCCCCCTCGAAGCCAAGGAGGGCAGCGTAGCGCTCGGCGAGGCGCGGCGCCAGCAGGTGACGCGAGCGCTGTCAGCGCCTAGAGGGCCGCGCCATGGCCCCGCCCGTCCTCTCATTCGAAAAGCTCGGCCTCGTCCAGGGTGAGGGCTGGCTGCTGCGCGGGCTCGACATCTTCATCGGGCCGCGGGACAGGCTGGCGCTGATAGGCCGCAACGGCGCGGGCAAGACGACTCTGCTCAAATGTCTCGCCGGGCTGATCGATACCGACGAGGGCGTGCGCAAGATCGTGCCGGGCACGAAGGTCGTGCTGCTCGAGCAGGATCCCGACGTGGGCGCTCACGCCACGCTCGAGGAGTGGGTGCTGGCCGGACCGGACGGACCGGCGCCCCACGAGGCGGCGGCGATTGCCGGGCAGATCGGGATCGACCTCGAGCGCGCGGTGGCCACCGCCTCCGGCGGCGAGCGGCGGCGGGCGGCAATCGTCCGCGCGCTGGCCAGCCAGCCCGATGTTCTGCTGCTCGACGAGCCGACCAACCACCTCGATCTCGGCGCGATCGCCTGGCTCGAGGAATGGCTGGGGCGCTTCAAGGGCGCGTTCATCGCCATCAGCCACGACCGCACGTTCCTGACCCGGCTGACCAAGAGCTGCCTGTGGCTCGATCGCGGTGACGTCCGCCGCGCCGAGATCGGCTTTGGCGGGTTCGATGCGTGGACCGAAAAGGTCTATGCAGAAGAACAGCGCGCGGCCGAGAAGCTCGATGCCAAACTGGCGCTCGAGCTTCACTGGCTCCAGCGCGGGGTGACTGCCCGGCGGCGGCGCAACCAGGGGCGGCTGACCAAGCTTCACGAGATGCGCGCACAGCGCGCGGCGATGCTCGGTCCGGCCGGGACCGCAAAGCTGGCGCTGGCCAAGGACGACGTGAAAACCAAGACCGTGATCGAGGCCGAAAACGTGTCCAAGGCCTACGGTGACCGCACCATCATCCGCGACTTCTCGCTCCGGATCCAGCGCGGCGACCGGATCGGCCTGGTCGGCGCCAACGGAACCGGCAAGACCACGCTGCTCAAGCTTCTGACCCGGGAGATCGAGCCGGATCGGGGGACGGTGTCGCACGCCAAGACTCTTAGCGGCATCGTTATCGACCAGCAGCGCAAGCTGATGGAGCCGCAGCGCCGCGTACGCGACGTGCTGGCCGAGGGCGGCGACTGGATCGAGGTGCGCGG